>QHUF01000084.1 GCA_003221075.1 Gemmatimonadota bacterium | reverse complement strand
TAGCCAAGCCGGATGCCCAGCAGGCTCAGCTGAGCGTCCACGTTCCTGGTGGCCACCAGCCGAAGGCCGGGGAACTCGGTTTCCTCCGCCGCTCGAAGCTCCTCGGCGCTCTGGCCCCGCGCCACATCGTGCCACACAAGGGCGACGACGGCGAGGCATAGGAACTGGCGTCGGCTACTGCGGATGGTCACTTTCACGAGGGCCAACATTGAACCACGGGCGACGACGGTCAAGTGGAATCTCTCGATGTGTGGTAGAATTCGATTTGTGATCATTATGCTTGAAGTGATGGACAAGGAACCCAGCCTCCGGGCGATTTGGGCCGGTGGCGCCGTGTTAGGACTCGTGGGCTACGCGGCCGCGCGCTTGCGACGCTGGTTGGTGTTCCCGGCGCTTGCACTTATCGCGGTGACGGCTTGGACGCAGCTCGGCGACCTCCTCGACCCACACCTCGGCCCGGCCATCATGCAGGAGGCTGGTGCGTGGTACGTTGGGCAAGCGGGCGCGGCAGTCGCCTTGGCGGTGATCCTGTGCGTGCTCGGCCTGGCTCCGAGGCGCGAGGTCTAAAATGCCAGATGTTCCTACCAGTAATCCGGAGCAGTTCTACCAGGGCGCTCCCGTGCTCTTGGTGCCCGATGTTTCTGCTACGGCCGCCTTCTACGGGAGCATCCTGGGGTTCAAATCCGATCCGGGAACCGAAACGCCTGAGTACACCGTCGTATGGCGGGATAACGCAGCACTTCATCTAGCCAAGGGCGAGCGCGCGCCGACAGGTGTTCGCATCTTCTTCTGGGTCAGGGACGTGAACACGCTGTACGAGGAGGTCATCCGACGCGGGGTCGCCATCGACGTTCCGATCGAGACGCGTCCCTATCACGTTCGCGACTTCTCCATTCGCGACCCGAACGGTGTCGTGGTGGTGCTTGGGCAAGATTGGGACTAAACCGGTCATCGCGTTTTGTGTCGTCTGCGCATGTCGCAGTCTGAGCGGGCAGGCGCCTGGCTGGCAGCCGTCTCCAGGACACTCGCAAGTGCCCATATGGCCCGCAACGGTGCCGGCTGGACGGGCCGCCCCGGATAGCGAATCGATCGCGACGGCGCCAAAGTCCGTCGCCGGGAAGCCATGGGTTTACGTGCGCAACGTTTCGCGGCCGACGCTGACGGTCTACTCGCCAAAACAAAACAACACCGGCGCCGCCGTGGTCGTGTTTCCCGGCGGCGGCTATCAGATTCTGGCCATCGATCTCGAAGGCACGGAGGTATGTGACTGGCTGACCTCCAAAGGGATCACGTGCGTGCTGCTCAAGTACCGCGTGCCGAACGCCGGGCCCTCGTGGGACCAGCAATGCGGGTGTGACCGGGATACGAGATCATCCATGGCGCTCGAAGATGCGCAGCGGGCGATCGGGCTGGTACGCTTTCGCGCACGGGAGTGGCACATCGATCCGCGCAAGATCGGCGTGCTCGGCTTCTCGGCGGGTGGACATCTGGTCGCCGCGGTGAGCACGCGTTTTGCGGCCCGCGTGTATGCGACGGTGGACGCCGCCGATCAGGAGAGCTCCCGTCCCGATTTCGCGGTGGCGCTGTATCCCGGGCATCTGTTCGACTACGCCAGGGACTCGCTCGCTCGCGACATCCATGTCGCCAAAGACACGCCGCCAACGTTCCTGCTGCACGCCGCAAACGACAACGTGGACGGCCCTACCAACTCGCTGAGTTACTTTGCGGCGCTGAAGGACGCAGGCGTCCCGACGGAACTGCACATGTACGCGGAGGGGCGCCATGCGTTCGGGCTGCGCCGTACCAAGGATCCAATCACCGAATGGCCTCAGCTGGTGGAGAAGTGGCTGAGGACGATCGCGATCATTGCGCCGTGACGACACGTCGCAAAGTCATCGTCCACATCGGGACCAGCGCGGACGGCTATATCGCGCGTCCCGACGGCGATCTCGAATGGCTGACGTCCCGGCCGGCACCACAGGGCTTCTATGGCATGAACGCCTTCATGAAGTCGATCGACACGAAGGTGCTTGGACGGAAGACCTACGAGGCGAGCTTGCGCATGGGGGCGACGTTCGACTCACAGAGTCGGAGCATCGTTTTTTCCCGTCATCCGCGGCCGGCTAACGCCCCCTCAGGCGTGCAGTTCGTGAACGGTGCAATCGGACCATTCGTGAGTCGTCTTCGAGAACAGCCAGGCAAGGATATCTGGTTGATGGGCGGTGGCGAGCTCATCGCTTCGTTTCTTGACGCGCACGCGATCGACGAGTTCGTCATCACCGTGGCCCCGGTGTTCATTGGGGACGGGATTCCACTGATCGCGAAGCGTCACCGTCACGTGCCATTGGATTTGCAAGCCACTGAACGCTTCGAGGATGGTGTGGTGCAACTCCATTACCGCGTTCAGAAACAGCCTTGATGTGTTGCCACTCATTCAAGGAACTGCACCGTTACTCATTACTTCATCCGCAGCAGGCTCCCCTGCGACCAGATCCACGGCATGCTGATGAGCGCGACGGCGTTCCACGCCAGCATGAAAAAGCGCATCTCGCGATTACTGTAGGGGCGGCTGCGCCAAATCACGGTCGCATCCAGCGTGAACCACGCCGCACTCAGCAGCAGGAACGCAGCCAAGGCCCTCGCCCCAAGGAATCGCAGGACCAGTCCCGCTTCAACCAGCATCAGCACCGCCATCAGGAGTTTCGCCGGAACTCGGCCGATGACGGTGGCCGTGGTGTGCCGGCCTGCGGCGCGGTCAGGCTCCAAATCCATGACTTCGCCAAACACGTGCGAGTGCATCGCAAACAGCGCGCCGAAGAGCATCGTCGGCCAGGGCAGCAGCGGCACGTCATTTAGCCAACTGCTCAGCAAAAACACGAACAGGTAGCCCGCCTGGTTCAGGATCTCGAGCGGCGGGCGCGTCTTGAAGCCGTAGCGGGGCCAGTTATACAGCGCCGCGGCGGCAATCATGCCGGCGAAGCACACCAGAAGCTTCGGGCCGGCGAGCGCACTGCAGGCGACCGCGAACGGCAGCTGGACGAGCGCGATGCGGAGCGGCAGCTGGCCCAGTTGCTCAGGTGTGCCGCGCGCGCCAAACAGAAATGTGCCTTTGCGGGGATTGAGACGGTCGGCGTCGTAGTCGACGATGTCGTTCCAGCCGTACAGCAGGAGGCCCATCGGAAAGCTGACGTACTCCGCGCCCAGCCAGAACGCGACGGAGTGAAACTCGTCGCGTTGGCCGAGCGGCAGCATATAGAACGCAATTGCCGTGAGCCAGAGGCCGGGTCGGGACGCCTGGAGAAGAAATGCTTGATCGGAGCGGAGCAAGGTGGCCACTTTAGCGGGAATCGGCAACGCGCGCTAGTTTCTGAAAACACGTGACAAGTTTCGCCAAGCTCTTCGATCATTCGATCGTCCGTCCCGACGCCACGCGGGCCGCGGTGGTGGAGTTCGCCAATACCGCCGCCAGACTCGGCACTGCCACGCTCACGGTTCAGCCCCATTACATCTCATTGGCAGCCGAAATCCTGCGGGGGAGTGATGTCCTCGTCGGGACCGTGGTCGGGTTCCCGCATGGCAACGAAACGCCGGCCATGAAGGAGTATCAGGCGAAGCACGTGCTCGATCTTGGTGCGCAGGAAATCGACATGGTGATGAACATTCCGGCTCTCAAAAACGGCGAGCAGCAGCTGTTCATCCGGGATATCGCCGGCGTCGTCCGCGCCGCCGAGGGCAGGACGGTCAAAGTCATTACGGAGAATTTCTACTTGACGCAGGAGGAAAAGCGCAGGGCCTGTGACTGGATTGCGCAGAGTGGTGCCCACTTCGTCAAGACGTCCACCGCGTACGCCGAGGGCGGCGCCACGCTCGAGGACGTGCGACTGATGTACGATGCGGTGCAGGGCAGGTGCCAGGTGAAGGCCGCCGGCGGGATCCGGGAGATCGACGAATTGTTGGAGTATCTGCGCGCGGGCGCTCGCCGGTTTGGCTCGACCCGGACAGAAACGTTCTTGCGCGCATTCCAGGCCTTGCCTGCCGAGAAGCGACTGATGTTTGCCAACTACATGCCGACAGGAGCGATCGCATGAGGCCGTATCTGCATAACCAGATGAACAGGGGAGCGTGACCGATGGTACACGTGAACTACTTGGCCGTCATCGTTGCGGCCGTCGCCGTGTTCGTGCTGGGGTGGCTGTGGTACAGTCCGCTGCTCTTCTTCAAACCCTGGATGCGACTGCGTGGCATGGACCCGGACGCGGCCATGGCCGGCGCGAAAATGCCCGGCGGCAAGCTCGTCGTCGAGCTGGTGCGGTGCCTCGTCCTCGCCTACATCATCGCCCGCTTCGTGGCCCTCCTCGGCGTTGCGAGCTTGTTCGGCGCTGTCCATTTCGGACTATTCGTGTGGATTGGTTTTCCGGTGATCATTCTCACGGGATCGGTCCTTTGGGAGAACACCCCGTGGAAGATGGCCGCGATCCACGCTGGGGACTGGCTCGTGAAAATCATGGTGATCTCGATCATCGTGACGTTCTGGCGGTAGCGGTCCGCACGCAACCCGCGACTGTCTGAGCGTGTCGGACAGGCATGCGAGGGCGTGCCAATCGACGGCCGACACGGCTCTAGCGGCCCGCCTTGACCTCGGCCGGCACACCGAGCTGCTGCCAGAGGTAGACGTAGGTCAGGGCGTACTCTTTCGCCACCTGGGCATTCGTGACGCCGGCTCCGTGACCGCCCTCCGTGTTCTCGAAGTAATAGAACGGAATCCCCATCGACTCCATCTTGGCCGCCATTTTGCGCGCGTGCGCGGGATGGACGCGGTCGTCGCGCGTCGTCGTCGTGAACATCACCGTCGGGTACTTCGTGCCTGGCTTCAGGTTCTGGTATGGTGAGTACCTGGAGATGTATGCCCACTCGTCGGGCTTGTCGGGATCGCCGTACTCCGCCATCCAGCTCGCGCCCGCGAGCAGATGGTTGTAGCGCTTCATATCGAGCAGCGGGTTCTGGATCAGTACGGCGTTATACAGCTCGGGGTGCTGGGTGAGGGCGACGCCCATCAACAATCCCCCGTTGCTGCCGCCGCGGATGCCCAGATGCTGCGGACTCGTGACGCCTTGCTGAATCAACTCCTGAGCCACGGCCGTGAAGTCGTCATAAATGCGCTGGCGGTGCTCTTTCAATCCCGCGCGATGCCACTGCGGGCCGAATTCACCGCCGCCGCGAATATTGG
>QHUF01000083.1 GCA_003221075.1 Gemmatimonadota bacterium | reverse complement strand
CGCACATGATGCCCTACGCCTATGACGATTTCAACATGATCGTGCAGGCGTTCGAGCGGGGAGAGAATCCGGCGGTGTATGTCCGCAACATCCGAACCTATGAGGGCAACGCGGGCACGCTGACCAAGGGGCAGGGCAGCGGCAACTTCCAGTCAACGCCGGCCGTGTGGGCGATCGAGCATGGTAAGCCGGTGTTGCTCTCACATCAGTAGGACCATGGAGGTCTTATGACAAAAATGACGCGGACGGCGATGCTCGTGGCGCTGGTGATCGGAATAATGCTGGGAGGGGCGACTCTCATCACGGCCAGGAACAACGCTGCCATGAACAGTGCGCACCAAGAAACGCCGTCCGGATTCCTTCACTAGATAGTCAACCATTCGTGAGCTTCAGCGCTGCTTCGGGGAGCCGGTCGCCTTTGATGGGAATCTTCGACGCCGCCTCCTCGATGTCGCGCAGGTCTGCAGCCGTGAGTTCCACGTTCGCAGCGCCGAGATTCTCCTCGAGACGCGCGAGCGTCTTCGTGCCGGGGATCGGGACAATCCACGGCTTCTGCGCCAGCAACCAGGCCAGCGCGATCTGCGCCGGCGTCACGCGTTTCTTCTCGGCGACGCGCTTCAACAGATCGACCAGCGCCATGTTGGCGGCACGGGCGTCCGCGGCGAAGCGTGGGGAAATGCTGCGGAAGTCCTTCGGGTCGAGCTTCGTGGACGTATCGATCTTGCCCGTGAGGAAGCCGGCGCCCAACGGGCTGAAAGGAACGAAGCCGATTCCCAGCTCTTCGCACGTCGCGAGCACGCCGTTGCGCTCGGGATCGCGGGTCCAGAGCGAGTATTCGCTCTGCACAGCGGCGAGCGGCTGCACCCCGTGCGCACGCCGGATCGTCTGCGCGCTCGCCTCCGAGAGTCCGAAGTACCGTACCTTCCCCTGCCTAATCAGCTCTTTGACCGTGCCCGCGACGTCCTCGATGGGGACATTCGGGTCGACCCGGTGCTGGTAGAGGACGTCGATTGTCTCGACCCGGAGGCGCTTGAGCGCGGCGTCGGTCACCTGCCGGATATGCTCGGGCCGCGAGTCGAGGCCGTAACGCGTGCCGTCCGGGTTGATCCCGAAACCGAACTTTGTGGCGATCACGACTCGATCGCGAACGGGCGCCAGCGCCTCTCCAACCAACTCCTCGTTCGTGAATGGACCGTACGCCTCGGCCGTGTCGAAAAAGGTCACGCCGCGCTCAACAGCCGCGCGGATGACCGCGACGCCTTCCCGCCGGTCGGTCCCGGGCCCGTATACGCTTGCAAGGCCCATGCATCCGTAGCCGATGGCGGAGACGGCGAGATTACTGTTGCCGAGGACGCGGACTCGCATCACGGTGGCGTCAGCAGCCTGGTGAACGACAGCGAGACCAACTTCCAGGCGCCGTTTTGCTGCACGTACACCTCCGTCACCACAAAGGGATTGATAACCTCATTGCCGCCGACGACGGCCGTCAGCCGAATTCTGTTCAAGAGGATCGCAGTCGATCCAATGAAGCGCACCGACGCCTCCTGAATCTCCGCGGTCTTGTACTGAATCATTCCCCCTCTGATGACGTCGAGCTCCTGGGTCTTGGACATCGTCCCTCCCATATGGACAAAGACGGCTTCGTCGTGGAAGAGAGCGGCCAAGGAATCGACTTTGCGCTCTGACATCCAGCGCCACTTTGTCCTGGAGAGGCTCAGGATCTCTTGTTCCTGGGGAGTGCCTTGAGCTGCGCCGGACGTCGCGCGTGCATAATCGGCATCCGAAACACGCTCGTACCACTCGACGACGCGGCCGTCCAAGTACTCCTGCACGGCGATATGCGTCATCGCATCGTTTGGTGACGCACCATGCCAGGTCTTGACGTCTGGTGGGATCCAGACGACGTCGCCCGTGCGGATTTCTTGCGCCGGCTTCCCGAATCGCTGCACGCGACCGACGCCGGACGTCACGATCAGCGTCTGACCGCGCGGGTGGGAATGCCATGCGGTGCGGGCACCAGCCGCGAAGGACACCGACGCACCGTATGCGCGCGTCATCGCCGTCGTGTCGAACAGGGTTTCCGCGTGCACGGTCCCGGTGAAGTTCTCGACGGGCCCCACGCGCAGCGGACGCGTTCCCACTCGGCTGATGACGATGTCCGCTGTGTCCTGGGTCCGCAGATCCGTCGCCGCGAATCCGACCAAGGCAATGAGTGCAACAAAAATGGCTCGCGTCATTTCTTAATCTCTCACGTCGAGACGCTTCGTCCGCAGGAACTCGGACAAATGGTTCGCGATCTCAAGGTTGTTGAGGTCCGACATCGGGAAATGCGTATTGCCGCGAATCCCGATTGACGGAAGCTCCACGAGCGTGACGTCGCCACCATGCCTGTTCACCGCGTCACGCCACGCCCGCGCCGTCGCGCGAAACACACGCCACTGCTCCTGCGCGGGATTGCTGCTGGGTTCTTCGGGAATGTTGTCGCCGTAATACACGATGATGGGAATCTTTGTGAGCTGGATGAACTGAGCGAGCGGGACCGTCGGCGGCGAGAAGGATCGTGCGCCGAAGGCCATCGGCGGCGGCGCTTCGCCTTCGGGAAATACGAAGTCTCCACCAGGTTCGTACGACACGATGGCGCGCACGTTCTGATTCTTGATCGCGGTGCGCCAACCGAGCGCGCCGCTCTGTGAGTGCGTGACGAGCACGCCTGGGCCGATCTTGTCGAACAGCGCCGAAACGGCATGGATGTTCACCGCGGGGTCGTACGGTCCGGTGTTCGGCACCATCTGCCGGAAGAACTGATTCAACGCCGCCGAGTCGTGGGAAAACTGGACGTTCGGGTAGAGATTGGGCCACACGCCGAGTCGGAAGATCCCAAACCACAACTGCTCGTCGGGCGCTGCTGCAATTGTGATGGGGAGCGTACTCCGACTTGCCCGGCCGCGTCGCGGGTGATCGATGAGGTAAACGGAAAAGCCGCGCCGCAGGAAGATGGTCTGAAAGCCCTCGCGTCCGTCGGGGGTCGTCTCCCACGTCTTGGCCGACTGTCCATGACCATGCCAGAAGACGAGGGGCAGGCGGCGCGCATTGACCGGCCGCTGATAGAACACGTACGCATGATCGCCGTGCAGGGTCTGGCCGCGGGAGTCTGGACCGGCGGGGTTGTACGCGCCCTGCGCGATGGGGTCGAACGTTCCAGGAGCCGTAACAATCGACCCGCCGATCGCGAAGCTGCCCTGTTCCTGGATCACAATGGCGTCCGCGGCAGCCGGAACGCTGTTTGTGATCGGGTTAGGTCGAGCGCACGCGGCGAGCATGCACAGCATGACCGCTCGCTTCATCTTGCCTCCATCGGCGAGAGTCTACGGTAGCAGGGGCGCTGGACTGTATGACGATCCAACGCATTCGTGGTACAATTCTCCAGCGGGAGGAACCACGCGTGGAGCCTAGGGAGGAGCTTGCTCGGCGGATTGCGCGCCGTGTGACGGAGGACGGGACCGTCGAGGCCGCGCCGGGCCTCCGGTTTTTCCGCTCCTCCGGGCCGGCGGGACCGGTGTATGCCGTCAGTAGGCCGTGCTTCTGCGTCGTCGCTCAGGGAAGCAAGGAGGTAGCCCTCGGCGCGGAACGGTATCGATATGACGGTGCCCGGTACCTGCTCGTCTCCGCCGGGCTGCCGCTTGTTGGCCACGTTATCGAAGCATCCAAAGAGCGACCGTACCTCGCGATGGCCCTCGCGCTCGACCCCGCGGTCGTCACGGCGGTCCTGATCGAGACGGGTCTGCTCGCCCCCCGCGCGGATGGCGACGTGAGGGCTTTGACCGTGAGCCAGCTCGACGCGAATCTCCTGGATGCGGTGGTGCGCCTCGTCCGGCTCCTGGACTCACCCGCCGACTACGGCGTGCTCGCGCCGCTTGTGGTTCGCGAGATCGTGTATCGCCTGTTGATCGGAGACCAGGGCGACCGGCTTCGCCAGATCGCCGTCATCGATGGCCGCGTGCACCGAATTGCCAAGGCGATCGAGATCCTCGGCAAGGACCGCGACAAGCCGCTCCGTATTGCCGATATCGCCCGGCAGCTCGGGATGAGCGTGTCGGGATTGCACTCCCAGTTCAAGGCCGTCACGGGGATGAGTCCGCTTCAGTTTCAAAAGCAGCTTCGGCTGCAGGAGGCCCGGCGGCTCCTCCTTGCGGGCGAGGTCGACGTTGCGAGAGCTGGATACCGGGTGGGCTACGACGACGCGTCGCATTTCAGTCGGGAGTACAAGAGGCTGTTTGGCGAGCCGCCCATGCGCGACCTCGAGCGGCTGCAAGGGCTAACCGCCGCCCGTCATAGCTTCACCTGAACCCCAGAAATGAGCGACCGCTGCGCCAACCCCTTGAGTAACTGGGTAACGGAAAGCCCCAACACGATCGACATCACTACGACTACATGTTGGTAAGCTGCTATTTGGAGAAGGGAGGAATTAGGAAGCATCGCGCCAGGCCTTGGCCAATAACCAGACACTCCACGTCAGCACAAGGACAATCCCCGCCAGTGTCGGGACCGCATTGGTGGGGGAGAAGCCTTCGGAGCCAATCACCCAACCCTGTGCAATGTACGCAAGTCCCGATAATCCCATGACGTACCCGATGGGCCTCGGTACCAAGGCGGTCCGCGCAACGACCGCCCCATATAAGAGGAAGGACGCACCGAGCAAGTAGCTGTGATAGCTGCGGACGCTCCACTCGAGCCAGCGAATCGACTCGGCGCTCGCGAAGCGTGCTGCTTTCTCTGTGGCCGGCGCGGCGACCCAGGCATCCACGGCGTGCTTGAGCGCGACTCCATCTACCGCTTGGAGGACGCCGTACAGCCCAAGGGCAAGCACGGCGGCAACGGCTCCGAACGGACCCGCCCATACCGACCGTCCCGGTCTCGCGTCGAGGACGAGGAACAACGCAAGGAGCCCGGCGATGAGGACCGTCATGCCCACGAACTGACCGAGGTGCACTGCGATCCACGCGTCGCTGTGAGCGTACTCCGCAAACGCGGCGGCGTGATCGTTGGCAGGTGCCCGATCGGGGTGAAAGAAGCCCACAACCAG
>QHUF01000082.1 GCA_003221075.1 Gemmatimonadota bacterium | reverse complement strand
CGACGGCCTTCACGTCCCCGAGATCATGGGCCGCGCGCACGTCCTGGAGCAGACACTCGTCAACCTGCTGCTCAACGCGGCGGACGCGACGCCGGCCGGGGGATCGATCATCATCGGGGCTCGGCGCTGGGCCTACGAGCCGGGACAATCGCTTCCGAAGCGCGCCACCGATCCGGGTTACGCGCGGTTCCCCCGCACGTCCGAGCGGCGGCCGGCGCGCGTCGAGTTTGCCGCTGGACAGCCGGGCGCGCTGCTCTTCGTCGCCGACTCGGGACCCGGCGTCACGCCTGACGACCGGGAGAAGGTTTTCGAGCCGTTCTATACCACTAAGGAACCAGGTCGCGGGACCGGTCTGGGCCTCGCCATCGTCGCGCGATCCGTGCATGAAATGGGCGGCGTGGTCTGGGTGGATGGCGCCCGGGAAGGCGGCGCGGCGTTCAAGATGTTCTTCCCCATCGCCGTCCCCCGATGAAGAAGGTCCTCGTCGTCGATGACGAACCGGGCCTGCGGCAGAGTCTCGGACTCCTCCTGACGGATGCGGGCTACACGGTGACGGCCGAACAAAACGGCCGGCGGGGGCTCGACCGCGCCATCGCCGAGGCATTCGACCTCGTGCTCTGCGACGTTCGCATGCCTGAAATGGACGGTCTGACGTTCCTGCGCGAATACCGCCAACGCGGCGGCGGTGCGCTCGTCATCGTCATGAGCGCGTACGGCGGGGAGGATGCGGCGATCGCGGCGATGAAGGAAGGCGCGTACGACTATCTCCCCAAGCCGTTCCGCCCGGACGAAGTCGTCCTCACACTTCGGAAGGCAGAGGAGCGCGAACGTCTGCGGCAGGAGGTCGCCGGCCTCAAGGCACAGCTCGCGGCCGGGCCGGCGGAGCGCGGGCTCATCGTCGCAAGCGCCGCGATGCGCCAGGCGCTCGAGCTCGTCACCCGCGTCGCCGAGCACAATACCACCGTCCTGATCACGGGTGAGAGCGGCACTGGGAAGGAAGTCATCGCGCGCGCGATTCACCGCGCGAGCCCGCGCGCGAGCAAGGCGTTCGTTGGCATCAACTGCGCCGCGATTCCGGAGGCATTGCTCGAGTCCGAGCTGTTTGGCCACGTGCGCGGCGCCTTCACCGGGGCGAGCGCGGACAAGACGGGCCTCTTCGAAGCCGCCAACGGCGGAACGATCCTCCTGGACGAAATCGGCGAGTTGCCGCTCGCCCTGCAAGCAAAGCTGCTGCGCGTCCTGCAGGAGAGTGAAATCCGGCGAGTCGGCGACCAGAAGACGCGTCGGGTGGACGCGCGCGTCCTCGCCGCGACCGCGCGCGACCTCGAGGCCGAGGTCCGCGCAGGGACGTTTCGTGAGGACCTGTTTTACCGCATCCACGTCGTGGTGATCGAGCTGCCGCCGCTGCGCGATCGGGAAGACGACATCGCGCCGCTGTCCCGACACTTCGCCGCACGGCTGGCGCAACGGCTCGGCCGGCCGCTCTCACTGAGCGACGACGCGATCGCGTGGCTCGAGCAACAGCCGTGGCCAGGCAACGTCCGAGAGCTCGAGAATGCGATCGAGCGCGCCGCGGTGCTGACCAACCACGAGATCCTGAGCACTGCCGATTTCCGGAGCGAACCTCTCCCTTCTCCCATCTCCCAAGATCTTGGGGAGAAGGGAGAGGGGAGAAGTACGCTCCGCGAAGCGGTCGAGGACGCGGAACGCGACGCCATCATCGCTGCGCTCAAAGCGACGGACGGCAACCGGCGCGCCGCCGCGCAGCGGCTGGACGTGAGCCTAAGGACGCTGTTTTACAAAATCGAGCGCTATGGGATCAGCTAGGCGTGCGGGGCGTGCAAGATTCTGCATAAGTGCAGGATTCTGCGGTGTTTCTCGACGACGTGTCTCGACGTATCTGTTTGATATATTTGCAGTTACGCCCAGGCATAGAACCTGTACTAGAGGGCGGTCGAACAGGGGGTTCCATGGGTCGCAAGGGCTTCAGCATGATCGAAATGGTCGTCGTGATCATCCTTATCGGGCTGATCGCGTCGATCGGTTTCCCGCGGCTGCGTGATAGCCTCGAGAAGCAGAACGTCCGCAGCGCCAAGGCGCTGATCGCGACGTTGGCCGCGACGGCCCGCGGCGCGGCGATTCAGCGCGGTTGTTCCGCCACGCTCAACATCACCGTGGACAGCGTCTGGGTGACCGCTTGCGGCGTGAACCCGCCGGCCGCCTCGGTCTCGGTGGGAACCAAGAAGCTCGTCGGCGATGAATTCAACGTCACGCTGAATTCCACTGGTGGGTCGGTCGTCTACGATCCCCGCGGCATCGCGACCGTATTCCAGGCCACTACGGTGCGGGTCATCGGGCCGCATTACAGCGATTCGGTGATGATCAACGAGGTGGGAAGAGTGAGCAAACAATGAAGACCATCAAGAACAACAAGGGTTTCACGATCATCGAGATCATCATCGCGATCATCGTGCTGACGGTCGGTGTGCTCGGCATGGTGACGACGGCCGCACTGGTGACTCGGATGATCGCCCGCGGGCAGCGCTCCGCCCAGGCCTCGGCGTTTGCCGCCCGGCGGCTCGAGCGCATGCGGGTCGCGGCGTGCGTGGACGCGCAGCGCGTCAATGGCAGCGACACCTTGTACCGCGGGTCGACCTGGGTGGCGGTGAACAACTGGACGTTTTCGGACCCCGGGAATCAGAACTACCGGCTCAAAATCGTGAGCACTTACAAGACGGAACAGAACAAAACCCGCAGGGACTCTACGGAGACCACGATTTCATGCAACACATTCCAATGAGCCGCGGCCGCCGCGGTTTCACGATGATCGAGCTACTCGTTGCGCTCGTGCTGTTGGGTATCGTGAGCGCCGCCTTGTACCGCGTGCTGGTCAACAACCAGCGCCTCTACATGGCGCAGACGCAGCGCATCGATCTGTCGCAGAACATCCGGGCCGCCGGCTCGATTCTGCCGGCCGAGTTCCGCGAGCTGGACGCGTCGGAAGGCGACATCACGGCGATGACGCCCACGAGCATCACGATTCGCGCGATGCGCTGGCTCGGGTTTGCCTGCAATGTGCCGGCATTGGGCGGCGCGCTGGGCGCGGTCTCGGTCATCGTGCGGGGTGGGGCGCCTGGTCAGCCCCTGTTCTTCGGCTCGCGGGGCATCGACAACAGCAAAGACGGCGTGCTGATCTATTACGACGGCAACCAGAACTCGCGACTCGATGATTTCTGGGCGACTGCTACGATCACGTCGGCGCCCAACGGGCAGAACTGCGATGATGGCACGAACGGACAGCGGTTGATCTTGAATATCAACCTGCTGGGCCTCGGACCCAACGTCGCCGGCGCGATCCCCTTAGGTGCGCCCGTCCGTGGGTGGGAGCTCGTCAACTATCAGCTCTACCGACCGGCCGGAGACACGTCCTGGTACGTCGGCTTTCAACCGTCTGGCGCGGCAACACCTCAGCCCCTCATCGGGCCCGTGCTCACGAATGGTTTGACGTTCCAGTACTACGACGTCAACGGCAACCCGACAGCGGTTCGCGCGCAGGTCGCCCGGATCGACGTTACGGTCCGCGCCAGGACCGCCGCGGCGGTTCGCGCCGGCGGCCAGGCTGCTGCGGCGACCATGGTCGATAGCGTCGTCACTAGCGTGGCATTGCGAAATAACCGGCGGTTCTAGGGCCGACCGGAACCTCATGAAGGAGCTAGGCATGAAACGGATTTTGCGGGACGAGCGCGGTATGGCGCTCGCAGTTGCGATCTTCGCGCTCGTCGTCGTAGGCGCGCTGGTCGCTGGAGCGTTCTTCGCTGGGACCCAGGAACAGCGGGTCGGCGAAAACCAGCGCCGCGTCCAGACGTCATTCGGCGTTGCGGAAGCCGGCGCGCAGGAACGCGTGCTGAACTGGGATCCGGGCACGATGAATAGGCGGCCCGTGTACCGCCCGGGCGGCGACTCGGTAGCGATTCGGGATACCGTCACGCCGAATGGTTCGGGAAGGTACTTCGGAACCAGCTACAAGGTCGGGCCGAGCCTCTTCCTCATCGACGTGACCGGTCGTGACCAGGCTAGCGCCGCTGGGGCGATCGCCGGCGGCGGCGGGGCGCGGCAACGCATCGGGCTGATTGCGCGTATCGCGCCGGTCGACTTCGGCATCCAAGCGTCGCTCACAACGCAGGGTCTTGTGAACATGAGCGGTAATGCCAACATCAACGGTGTGGACCAACCCCCCACCGGTTGGACAAGCTGCGATCCTCCAGGTCCGCCCTTGGCGGGTGTCCGCGATAATGGCGGTAACGTCACTGAAAGCGGTAATGCGACGGTGTTGGGGACGCCGCCGGTCGTGAACGACCCGACCGTCAACAACAACACGTTCACCATGTTCGGCGGGTCGACGTACGCCGCGCTCGCCGCTCGGGCGACTATCACGCTGCCAAGCGGGAACTACACGACGCAGCCGGTCGTGAACGGCGCTGGTGTTTGCGATAACACCGTCCTGACGAACTGGGGTGATGGCCAGAATCCGGCCGCCGCGTGCAGTGACTACTTCCCGATCATCCATATCGCGGGAAGCGCGACGCTCAACGGCGATCAGGGCCAAGGTATCCTCTTGGTGGACGGTGACTTAAGCGTCCAGGGCTCGTACCAATTCTTTGGCATCGTCGTCATTCAGGGTGACCTGAAGACGGCCGGTGGTGGTTCAACCGACGCCCACTTCTGGGGTGGTGTTATGGCCAAGAACGCAGATCTATCCGAG
>QHUF01000081.1 GCA_003221075.1 Gemmatimonadota bacterium | reverse complement strand
TGATGGAGCAGTGGACCGACAGCGATAAGACGGCCGCCCCGATCGCGCGTGAGCTGGCCGGCATCGTGCACGCCCTCGACCCCACGCGCCCGGTCACACAGGCGGCCAACAACGGCAGTCCCGCAAATCCGGTCTTTCACGCCGGGGCTCTCGACCTACTCGGCCACAACTATCACCACGACGTGTGGAAGGATTTCCCGACGCAGTACCCGGGTGAGAAGTTCATCATTACCGAAGCGATGTCGGCCTTGAACAGTCGCGGCGTCTATGAACAGCCCTCAGACAGCGTCGCGAGCTACGAAACACCCTATGTGAAGAATCACGGGCCACAGCCGAACAAGGATTACCGGCTTTCATCGTATGACAACCGGCGCGCGTTCTGGGGCTCGCTGCACGAGGAGTCGCTGCGCCTGTTCGAGCGTTATCCGTTCCTCTCGGGGATCTTCATCTGGCAGGGTATCGACTACCTGGGCGAGCCCACGCCCTACGAGTGGCCCGCGCGCAGCTCCTACTTCGGGGTCGTGGATCTCGCCGGCTTCCCCAAAGACCCGTTCTACCTGTACCAGAGCGTGTGGGCGCCCGCCGATCGGCCGATGCTGCATCTCCTCCCGCATTGGAACTGGGCGGCTGGCGATACGGTCGACGTCTGGGCCTACACCAACGCGGAGCAGGTGGAGCTGTATTTGAACGGCGCGTTTCTCGGCGTGAGGCGCAAGGAGGGCAACGTCGGCCACCTGATGTGGCGTGTCGCCTACCGGCCTGGGACGCTGCGAGCCGTGGCTCGCAGCGCCGGGCTCGTGACGACGAGCGCCGTGGTCAGGACCACCGGCAACCCCACGCGCATCGCGCTCACCCCCGACCGCGCCCGCATTCGTGCGGATGGGGAGGATCTCTCGTTCGTGACGGTCACGGTCCGCGATCGACAGGGCCGCGCAGTGCCCACGGCGGAGCCACTGATCCGGTTCCGAGTCAGCGGTGGTGCGCGGATTGTTGGCGTGGACAACGGTGATCAGATCAGCCACACGTCATTCCAGGCGAAACAGGCGCGGCTGTTCAACGGCAAGGCGCTCGTCATCATCCGCGCCGGTACCAAACCGGGAACCGTCACGCTAACCGCGGAAGGGGAGGGACTCACACCTTCCGCCGTGCCTATTCAGCTCAGATGAAGGAACGGTCATCCATGCGGGCTCTTTTCGCGATTCTGGTTGCGGCCTCCTCCATTCGCGGCGCCAGCGCGCAGCAGGTGGACACGACGTTGTGGACGCGGCTCCATTATCGCTTCGTCGGCCCCGAGGGGAATCGCGCCATCGCCGTCGTGGGCGAGCCCGGGAGCCCGCTCGTCGCCTACGTCGGCGCAGCATCGGGCGGCGTTTGGAAGACCGAGGACGGCGGCGTGCACTGGCGCGCGGTGTTCGACAGCCAACCGGCGCAGGCGATCGGTGCGCTCGCCATCGCGCCCTCGGCGCACAACGTGCTCTGGGCGGGGACCGGCGAGACGTTCTTCATCCGGTCGATGACGGCGTTGGGCAACGGAGTCTACCGCTCCACGGACGCTGGGCGGAGCTGGCAGCACATGGGGCTCGACTCGACGGGTCGCATCGCGCGCATCGTGATCGATCCCGCGAATCCCGATGTCGTGCTGGTGTGCGCCCTGGGCCGCGCCTACGGCCCGGCGCAGCAGCGGGGTGTGTATCGCACCGCGGACGGCGGCCGCAGCTGGGCGCGCGTGCTGTTCGTGGATCCGAACACCGGATGCTCCGACCTCGCCATCGATCCCGGCGACCCCAATACCCTGTTCGCCGGGATGTGGCAGTTCGAAGTGAAAACGTGGCACCTCCAGAGCGGCGGGCCGGGGAGTGGTCTCTGGGCATCGCGCGACGGCGGTGTCACGTGGAAGCGCCTCGTTGGTCACGGCCTTCCCGACGCCAAGCACATCGTCGGCAAAGTCGCGGTGGCGGTCGCGCCCTCGAACCCCAATACCGTGTACGCGCTCGTGGAGGACCGCGACCCGACGCTCTACCGCAGCGATGACCGCGGCAACTTCTGGCGCGTCGTGTCACGCAATCACGACATGGCCGAGCGCGCGCCGTACTACGTGCGGTTCGCGGTCGCGCCAGACGACGAGGAGCGGCTCTACTTCGTGTCGGTGCGGTTCAGCATGTCGCGCGACGGCGGCCAGACGCTCGGGCGCTCGGGCTTCCAGGCCGGCGGGGACAACCACGACATGTGGATCGATCCCTTGAACCCCGACCGCATGATGATCGCACACGACGGAGGCGCCAGCATCACGCTCACGGGCGGTCAGGCCTGGACCCGCGTCGTGCTGCCGATCGCGCAGATGTACCACGTGCACACCGACACGCGCGTGCCGTACTACCTCTACGGCAATCGCCAGGATGGCTCCTCCTACCGGATGCCGAGTCGCAGTCGCGCGGGCGGGTTGAACGAGGGGCAGTGGGGTCACGTGGGTGGGTGTGAGAGTGGCTTTGCCATTCCCGACACGGTGGATAACGCCACGGTGTGGTCGGGCTGCTACGACGGCGGGCTCGAGGTCTACGACGTCCGGACCGACCACGCACGGAACGTGCGTGTCTGGCCCGAAGCGGGCTACGGCTGGCGGCCCGCGGACATGAAGTACCGCTGGAATTGGACCTTCCCCATCGCCATCTCGCCCCACGACCACACGAAAGTGTACGTCGGGAGCCAGGTCGTGCACGTGACGAAGGACGGCGGCGCGAGCTGGCAGGTGATTAGTCCCGATCTCACCCGCAACGACACGACGCACCAGCAGAGCTCGGGCGGTGTCACGACGGATAACCTCTACACATTCGACGGCGCCACGCTGTTTGCGCTTGCCGAGTCGCCCGTGCGGGCAGGTGTCCTCTGGGCCGGGTCGAACGACGGCCGCGTGAACGTGTCGATGGATGGCGGCGTCCACTGGGCCGACGTGTCGGGCAACATCCCGAAGCTCTCCCCGTGGGCGAAGATCGTGAACATCGAGCCCTCGCACTTCGATGCCGGCACGGCGTATCTCGCGGCCGACCTGCACGAGCTCGACGACCTGGATCCCTACATCTTCAAGACCACGGACTTCGGCAAGACTTGGAAGAAGATCTCGGAGACGTTCCCGCGCTCGCCGCTTTCGTTCGTGCACATCGTGCGCGAGGACCCGGTGCGGCGTGGCTTGCTCTTCACGGGGACCGAGAACGGTCTGTACGTCACGTTGGATGATGGCGGGAGCTGGCTGCCGCTCCAGACCAACTTGCCCCACGCCCCCGTGTCGTGGCTCACCGTGCAGCCCCACTTCCACGATCTCGTGGTGTCGACGTATGGGCGTGGCATCTATATCCTGGACGACATCTCGCCGCTCGAGCAGCTCAACGGCGCGACCCTCGCGAGCAAGGCGACGCTGTTCGTTCCGCCGCAGGCGTACCGGCTACGCGACCAGCAAGGAGTTGCGAGCGCACCGAACAGCGCGGTGCAGCCGGAGAACGGACCGACCGGAGTCCCGCTCACCTACTACGTCTCGCCGGCGCTGGCGGACACCACGACCGGCTCAACCGCCGCGCCAAGCACCACATGCCCGAACCCCCAACCCCCAGCCCCCAGCCCCATTGATAGCTCGAGCCGCCCCCGCAAGCCCGCGAGGCTCGTCGTTCTCGACGCGCAGGGCGACACCGTGCGCGTGCTGGAGGGACAGCGCCAGGTGGGATTGAACCGTGTCTGCTGGGACCTGCGCTACGCCGCACCGGCCACACCGAAGCTGCGTACGCCGCCGCCGGGCAAGGCGTTCGTTCGCGTGGGCGCAGACGGGACGCGCCCCCTGGTCACCTGGGACCTGGATCTCTCGCTCCGCGGCCCGCTCGTGTTGCCGGGGACCTACACCGTCCGACTCGTGGTCGCAGATTCGGCCACCGCGTCCGTGACATCGACGCAGTCGCTCACTGTCCTCAAGGATCCCAACACGACCGCGACGGACGCGGACGTGCAGGCGCAGGGGAAGCTGGCGCGCACGATTCGCGCCGAGCAAGACAGCATCGCCCGCATGATCAACCGGCTCGAGTGGGTGCGCAAACAGGTGCGCGATCTCACGGCGCAGCTCCGCGACTCCGCGCTCGCCGCCGACTCGGGAGCCAAGCGGATGGCCGCCCTCGCTGACTCGCTCGAGCGACGTGCCATCCGGGTCGAAGGGGCGCTGTTCGATGTCAACCTGACGGGGGCACGTGAAGATGCATTCCGCAATCCGATACAGCTGTACGGCCGGCTCGCCGCCCTGCAGTCGGACATGGCGGAGAACGGGGCGGACTTCGCGCCGACTACGCAGCAGCTCGCGGTACATGACGTCCTGGCCGGACGTCTCGCGGAGGCAACGACGCGCTTCGCCGACTTGATGACGAAGGTTATCCCTCAGTTCGTTGACGAGCTGCGCCGGACCCCGCTCCGCGATGTTCTGAGCACCGGCTCGATTGGGGAAGGAGCACGGCCATGAAGAGTCGTCCGCTCGGAGATACGGGATACCGCGTCAGCGAAGTCGGCTTCGGTGCCTGGGGTATCGGCGGCGAGATGTGGCGCGGCGTGGACGACAGTGAAGGTCGCAAGGCGCTGCGCGAAGCGGTGGAGCAGGGCATCACCTTCTTCGATACCGCTCTCGCCTATGGCAACGGCCACAGCGAGCGCGTGATCGGTGAGACGCTGAAGGACGAAATCCGCGGCAACCGCGCCGTCGTTGCCACAAAGATCCCGCCGATGAATCGCGAGTGGCCCGGCAAGGCCAGCTACAAACTCGGCGACGTCTTCCCCGCCAACTATATCGCCTCGAGCACCGAGCAATCGCTCAAGAATCTCCGCATGGAAGCGCTGCACGTGCAGCAGCTGCACGTGTGGAACGACGCGTGGTTCTCGGATCCCGAGTGGGAGGCGTCGTACCGGCAGATCGTGCGCCTGAAAGAAGAAGGGAAGGTCCTGCACTGGGGGATCTCGATCAACGACCACGCACCCGAGACGGCGCTGCGCATCCTCGCCGATCCGCTCTTCGAAACCGCGCAGGTGATCTACAACATCTACGATCGCTCGCCGGAAAAGGCGCTGTTCGCGCTCGCCCGGCAGAAGCCGCTCGGCATCATCGTGCGCGTACCCTTCGACGAAGGGGCGCTCACCGGTCAGATCAAGGCCAACACTGTCTTTCCCGCGGGTGACTGGCGCGCGCAGTATTTCGCCGGCGATCGCAAGGCGGAGGCGGAGCGGCGAGGGAAAGAGCTTGCCCAGGTGCTGGATGATCAGGTCGAGACGCTGCCCGAGCTGGCGCTGCGGTTCGTCCTATCGTCATCGGAGGTCTCGACAGTCATTCCGGGAATGCGCCGGCCGGCCCACGTCCGTCAGAACGCGATGGTGTCGACGAAAGGCGCGCTACCGGCCGGGATGCTTTCGAAGCTCAAGCCCCACGCGTGGGACAAGAACTGGTACGCGGAGGACTAGATCCCTTTTCCCAGCCGAAACGCAACCACCACGGCGTACGTCGTCTGTCCCATGTCGCCGAGCGGCCAGCTGACCGCTGGTATGAGCGTGATGTCGTCCGAGAATCCCAAGCCGACGCCGAGCCGGAGCGACGAGAACGACTGCGATCCGCAGCAGAAATCCTGGTAGGTCGCCAGGCTGCCTCCGGTGGCCGTCGTGAGCTTGGGATTACCCGTCGCGAAGGCAAGGGTGGCCGTGGGCGTGAGGTCCCAGAGTTTCGTCCGTACCGCCAGGTAACCCATGCTCAACCCCGCCGAGTACGATTTCTCGTCGAATCTCCAGGGCGAACCGTTGATCTCCTCCGGCCCTGCGACCGACCGGTAGGAGAGGAACGGGCACAGATCGAGCTTCGATTTGGCGTGCTGAGCGGTCAGACCCACCGTCACGCCGAACGCGCGTGACGTGCCGTTAAGGCTGGTGATCTCCCATGACTTGAGTCCGTACTCCAGGCCGCCAAAGAAGTGTCGATAGCGATACCTGAACTCGGCCGTGTATCGATGCGCGAGCTTGTCGATATCGACATCGACTGCAGAATGGAAGTGCGAGAGCGAGAAGTTGCTGTTGCCGGCGCACAGCTGCGCCGCGGCGCGCTCCGCGCCGACTAGCAGCAGCAATGCGGACACAACCACTCGCATGCCTGTAACATGTACTGCGCGGCGCGGTTTGGGCTAGTCGCGCCGCCCCAAACATCATAATCTCAGCTCGCGCAGCCTTCGCTCGAGCAGTCGCCGCTCCGGTTCCTCGACGGCGAGCTCCAACGCCCGCTCGTAAGCGGATCGTGCGTCGGCCTTGCGGCCGAGTCGCCGGAGCAGATCGGCCCGGGCCGCGTGCGTGAGATGATAGTCCTGTAGCACCCCTCGGGCGAGGATCGCATCGATGAGCGCGAGGCCGTGTTCGGGGCCGTCGCGCATCGCGATCGCAGCGGCGCGGTTCAGCTCGATGACCGATGACGGCTCGGCCCGGACCAGGACGTCGTACAGCCCGACGATCTGCGCCCAATCGGTCGCGGCCGAGCTCGGCGCCTCGGCGTGCAACGCCGCAATCGCGGCCTGCAGTGTAAAGGGCCCGAATCCTCGCGACGTCAAGGCGCGTTGGACCAGCGCAACGCCTTCCTCTATCTGCGTCTGATTCCATCGGGACCGGTCCTGCTCCTCGAGCGGGATCAGCTCACCCGCAGCGGTCGTACGGGTCGCGCGCCGGGCGTCGTGCAGCAGCATCAGCGCGAGCAGTCCCATCGCCTCGGGCTCGGGAAGCAGGTCGACGAGAAGGCGTCCCAGGCGGATCGCCTCGGTCGCGAGGTCGGCGCGAGTGAAGTAGCCCTGATTGAAGACGAGATAGACGACGTGCAGCACGCTCGCGAGACGATCCGGGAGGTCCGCACGCTCGGGGACGTCGTAGGGGATCCGGGCGTCGCGGATCTTGGTCTTGGCGCGAACGATGCGCTGGGCCAGCGCCGGCGCGGTGATGAGAAAGGCCGCCGCGACCTGCTCGGTCGTGAGTCCGCAAATCTCGCGCAGCGTCATGGCGACTTGTGCATCGGGATTCAATGCAGGGTGACAGCAGGTGAAAATGAGGCGAAGGCGGTCATCTACCACGTCGTAGTTCTCGATCTCGGCAGTCTCCTCCGCTACATCGAGTTCACCGGGGACTTCGCGCCGGCGCTTGCGCAGCCGGTCGATCGCACGGAAGCGTCCCGTAGAAATCAGCCAGGACCGCGGGCTGGCCGGTACGCCTTCTATCGGCCAGCGCTCGACCGCCGCCGCGAACGCATCCTGAAGCGCCTCCTCGGCGAGATCGAAGTCGCCGAGGAGACGAATCAGAGTGGACAGAACGCGGCGGGATTCGGCCCGGTAGATCGCCTCGATCGTGTCTACGGCTGGTTAAACTCCATGATCGGACGGACCTCGATGGTGCCATGCTTCGCGCCCGGGATCCGCGACGCCACCTGCACGGCGTCGTTCAGGTCTTTCGCCTTGATCAGGTAGTAGCCGCCGAGCTGTTCTTTTGTCTCGACGTAGGGCCCGTCCGTTGCGGAAATCTTGCCGTTCCGCACGCGCACGGCCTTCGCCGTGGTGGTGGGCTGCAGCGCTTCCCCGCCGACATAGTTGCCGTTCTTCTTGATGTTTTCCGTGAATGCGTTGTACTCCGCCATGCCCTTCTGCATGTCGGCCTCCGACATGTTCTGCCAGGCCTTCTCGTCCTCGTAGATCAAGCACAGGTATTTCATGGCTTCCTCCACTGCGGGTGAACAGTTATCCCCAGATGGGGCGGACTTCGATGGATCCCCACTTGGCTGATGGAATGCGCGCCGCCACCTGGATGGCGTCGTTCAGATCCTTGGCCTCGATGAGGAAGTAGCCGCCAAGCTGCTCCTTGGTCTCGGCGAACGGCCCGTCTGTGGTCGAAACCTTGCCGTTTCGTACCCGGACGGTCGTGGCGGCGTCGGTGTGCTTGAGCCCGTTACTCCCGACGTAGTGGCCGCTCTTCTTGATGTCTTCCGCAAAGGCCCAATAGTCCTTCTTGGCCTGCTCGACCTGCTCTGCCGGAACGTTCACTTCCTGCTTCTCTTCCTGGTAAACCAGGCACAAGTATTTCATGGCGTCCTCCGATCTGGTGAAATATGCTTAGGCACCATGTAGTCGTCTGGGGAATCGCGAAATCGACAATCGATCATCGGGAGGCTCGATTCGCATGATTCGGAAGGTATTGCTCGGGCTCGGCGCGGCCGTTGTGCTCGTTCTCGCTGTTCTGGCCATTACGATAAGCGTGCGGTGGGACAGGCGCTTCCAGGCACCGTATCCCAAGCTGGCGGCGTCACGTGATTCCGTGGTCATCGCCCGCGGCCGTTACCTGGCCTACGGACCGGCCCACTGCTCAGATTGCCACACCGCCGCCGCGGACTATGCGTCGCTGCTGACAGGCAGCTCGCCAAGCCTGAGCGGGGGAGTGGAGTTCCCGATTCCCCTTGGAACGATCCGCGTGCCGAATCTGACGCCCGACAGTGCGACCGGAATTGGGCGCCGGAGCGATGGCGACATCACGCGGATCCTGCGCTACGGTGTGCGAGCTGACGGCCGCGCCGCGATTCCGTTCATGGAGTTTCACGAGCTGAGCGACGCCGACATCGTGGCCGTGTTCTCGTTCCTGCGCTCACAGCCACCCGTGCGCAATCCCGTGCCCGATCATGATCTCAACCTCATGGGCAAGGCGGTGATGGCGTTCGCGATCAAGCCTGTCGGGCCG
>QHUF01000080.1 GCA_003221075.1 Gemmatimonadota bacterium | reverse complement strand
CGCGATGAAAGACGGCGCCGTAATCGCCAACTCGGGACACTTCAACGTGGAAATCGATCTCGACGGTCTGAAAAAGGTCGCGCAGGGACCCGTCCGCGTGCGCGAGTTCGTCGAGGAGTTTCAGCTCGGGGGCAAGAAACTCTTCGTGCTGGGCGAAGGCCGGCTCATCAACCTCGCTGCCGCCGAAGGCCATCCCGCGAGTGTCATGGACATGTCGTTCGCGAATCAAGCGCTCTCGGCCGAGTACGTCGTCAATAACGCCAAGAAGCTGTCGAAGGACGTTCACCGGATCCCGGCCGACCTCGATCAGGAGATCGCGCGTCTCAAGCTGCAGTCGATGGGCGTGGCGATCGACACCCTCACTCCCGCACAGCGCAAGTATCTCGCCTCCTGGGATATGGGCACCTGATGAGCGCCCCGGGGGGAGGCATGCTGCAGGTTCGGGTAGCTCACCTCGGGCTGGATCGCACGACGAACACGCCGGTGGTGATTCTCCAGGAGAACGACGGACAGCGCGTGCTGCCGATCTGGATCGGACCGGCGGAAGCCAGCGCGATCGCGATGGAGCTGGCCGGCGTCAAGTTCTCGCGGCCGCTGACGCACGACCTGCTCAAGCAGGTGATCGTCGGGCTGGGCGCCGAGCTGCGCAAAGTGATCATCACGCAAGTGAAGGACAATACGTACTTCGCCGAGCTGCATATCTATCGCGGCGATACGGTCATTCAGATCGATGCACGTCCCTCCGATTCCATCGCGCTGGCGCTGCGACTCAAGGCGCCGATCCTGACGAGTGAGACCCTGCTCGAGCTCACGTCTGTCGACACGAGTGAAGGCGGCATCCAGCCCGGCACAGGAGGGACCAGTCCCCTCGATGCCGACACGCTGAAGTCGTATCTCCAGAACCTCGATCCTGAAGATTTCGGCAAGTTTACGCCGTAGCCCCCCCCTGATCGGGCTCGGCGCCTTCTGCGTGCTGGCCGCCCAGGCTGAGCATGCCCCCGTCAGCGTGAGCGGGCGTGCGCTGCGAGGCGGGCGCGATACGGTGCCGCTCGCGAACACCTGGGTGGTCCTGCACCGCCTGTCGCGCGACAGTACCGGTCCCTTGGACTCGGTGCGCAGCGACGGACGCGGTCGCTACCGCCTGGTGTTGCGCAATCCGGACAGCACGAGTCAATACGCGGTCAGCGTGTGGTATGACAGCATCGCCTACTTCTCGCTGCCGCTGAACGTTACCGGTCGGCCCGTTCACGTTGAAGATCTCGTCGCGTTCGCCACGACGAGTACGGGTCCGCCGATCGGCCTGGCGCGCCGGCTGGCGACGGTGGCACGCGCCGGCGCGGAGGGCACGCGCGAGGTACTCGAGATCCTCGAGCTGGAAAACACCGGTGCGACGACGCGCGTGACCACCGATACGCTCGCCCCGACCTGGGCGGGGCGAGTCCCCGCGGGTGTCGGACAGTTTCGCGCCGGCCAGGGCGACATTTCGAGCGACGCGATGCAGTTCCGCCATGACAGCGTGATCGTGTTCGCGCCGATTCCGCCGGGTGGGGTGAAGCAGATCAGCTATGCGTACTCGCTCCCTGCCGGCACGCGCGCGCTCGTGCTGCCGATCGATCAGCCGACCACCGAGGTGAACCTCCTGGTCGAGGACACCGCTGCGGTCGTCACCGCGCCCAAAATCGAATCGTTCGGCATCAAGGAAATCGAGCAGCGACATTTCGCCGCCTACCGGGCTGGCCCGCTGGCGCCGGGAGCCAGAGTCGAGATCCAGCTGCCCGCTGGAAAATTTCGTGCGCAGATGTTGTTGCCGTACGTGATCGCGCTGGTCGCGGCCGGCATGGTGGCCGCGCTCGTGTGGGCATTGCGCCGGAGACCCGCGGCGTCTAGACTCAGCTAGCAGTTCATATCGCGAATGGGGATACGGAAGCCGGTGAGACTCCGGCGCGGCCCCGCCACTGTAACGGGCATGCTGTGATCGGCTCAATGCCACTGGGGTAACCCGGGAAGGCGAGCTGGATCGCCCGAAGCCAGGAGACGTCTTCGTTCGCGCCACCAGTCGGTTCCCTCGCGGGAGGGATGGTGCTGCGCAGACTCTCCGTCGTCGTACTGTTACTCTTTGCATGTCACACGTCGGCACGTCGGCACGATGCTCCGGCCCAACGCGTCGTCTCCCTCCTTCCGTCTTTCACCGAGATCCTGTTCGCCATCGGCGCTGGTGATCGCATCGTGGGCCGTACCCAGTGGTGCGACTATCCGCTGGCAGCGCTGGAGATTCCCAGCGTCGGAGATGGGCTCCCGCCAAATATCGAGGCGGTGATGGCGCGGCGGCCGGACCTGGTCGTGCTCTACAACGCGGGTCCGAATGTGACCGCGGCCAAACAACTCGAACGCGCCGGCATCCAGACCGTGCTGATCGACTTGAACCGCCTGGAAGACCTCGGTCCCGCGGCGCGAACACTCGGTCGGTTGACCGGACTCGAACAGCGCGCCGAATCGCTTGCCACGGCTATGGACAGTTTGTCCCTCGACCGCCCTCGACCGCCCTCGACCGCCTCTCTTGCCTTCGTGGTTTGGGACAATCCTCCAATCATCATCGGCCACGGCAGCTACCTCGATCAGCTGGCGGCCCAAGCCGGTGCTCGCAACGTCTTCGGCGACATCGCGGCTCCATCCGCCCAGGTCTCCCTCGAGACGATCGTCGCGCGGGATCCGCAGTGGATTGCGGTGCTCTCGGACTCGGGGACCGCCCCCGCGTTCGCGCGGCGCCGCGAGTGGCGCGCGGTGCGAGCCGTGCGCGACGGGCATTTCCTGCTCCTCGCGGGCTCCCTGTTCGGCCGCCCGGGGCCGCGCTCCGGCGAGGCGATCCGGCAGCTCCGCGCGTTGCTGACGCGGAATGTGGTAGGGGCGCAGCATGCTGCGCCCCTACACGAGGCCCCCCGGCGATGAAATGGTCAGTGCTCGTGGTCGTCGCCGTACTCGCGCTGGTGACCAGCGTGATCCTCGGACCCGCCGCCGTCCCCCTGAGTGACCTGCTGCGATCGGACATCGTATGGAGCCTGCGCGTGCCGCGGGCCCTGCTGGCGTTTCTCGTGGGCGGGTCCTTGGGCGTCGCAGGCGCCAGCTTGCAGGCCCTCGTCCGTAATCCGTTGGCCGATCCGTTTCTCCTGGGCCTGTCGGGTGGAGCCGGCCTCGGCGCGGTCGTCGCGATTGCGCTGCATCTGCCCGGGCCCTGGGCATTGCCGATCGCCGCGTTTCTCGGCGCCCTCGCCGCGCTTGGCCTCGTCTACAGGCTCGGTCTCATCGGCGGCGCGAGCCTGGATCCTCGCATTCTGTTGCTGGGGGGCGTGGCGATCGGCGCGTTTGCCGCCGCGATCACGACCGCGATCGTTTCGCTCGCCGACGCCGCCGAGCTGCGGAACGCGTTTCTCTGGCTCTGGGGCGGGCTCTCAGGAGCGTCATGGGATTCGGTGCTGCTGGTCGTGCTGTACATCCCGATTCCACTCGCGGTGCTGCTCGCCGCTTCGCGTCCGCTCGACCTGCTGGCGCTGGGCGAGGAGTCGGCGGGCTACCTCGGCGCCGACGTCGAGGCGGTGAAGCGGCGCGTCTACCTCGCGGCCTCGCTGCTCACCGCGGCAGCCGTGGCGGTGTCCGGCGTGATCGGGTTCGTCGGTCTCGTCGTGCCTCACGTCGCGCGCCTCGCCTGGGGCCATCGCCATCGCGTGCTGCTGCCTGCCGCGTTCCTGGGTGGCGGTGCGCTGCTCGCATTCGCCGACACTCTGGCGCGGACCGCTGTCGCACCACGCGAGCTGCCGGTCGGCGTGGTCACTGCCCTCATCGGCGTGCCCGTCTTTGCGGTGCTCCTCCGGCGATGGACAATTGCATGAATAACGTGCGTCGTGCGTGGTGCGTCGTGCGTGGGAACGGCTGATGCTCCGGCTCGACGGTGTGCGCTATCGCTATCCAGGCGCAACGTCCGATGCGTTGCAGGGAGTCTCGCTGGCGATCGCACGGAGAGAATTCCACGCGGTCCTCGGCCCCAATGGGAGCGGCAAGACCACGCTCGTGCGGATCGCGCTTGGCGGGTTAACGCCGACCGTGGGACGTGCCGACGTGATCGGCCGTTCTGCACCCAGTTGGCCGCGCCAGGAGCTCGCTCGCCTCGTCGGCGTCGTGCCGCAGCGCGAGGACAATCTGTTTCCGCAGCGCGTGCGCGAGACGGTGCTCCTCGGCCGCTATCCGCACCTGACGCTCTGGGGCCGCGAGCGCGCCGAGGATCACGCCGCCGTCGATCGCGCGCTCCGGGCTTGCGATGTGCAGCACCTCGCCGACCGCTGGCTCTGGACGCTGTCGGGCGGGGAGTACCAGCGCGTGCGCGTCGCGCGCGCCCTCGCCCAGGAACCGAAGCTGCTCGTGCTCGACGAGCCCGGCATGTCGCTCGATCTGAAACATGAGATGGGGCTATTCGAGTTGGTGCGGGGCCTCGTGGAAACAAACGGTCTGGGTGTGCTGATGATCACGCATGACCTGAACCTCGCCGCCCGCTTCGCCGACTCGCTGCTGCTGCTCGAGGGCGGGAGGCCCGTCGCCGCGGGCGCCCCCGCCGATGTCCTGACGAAGCAGATCGTGGAGACGGTGTTTTCCTGGCCGGTCGCGATGCAGACGGTCGATGGCCGGCCGCAAATGATCCCCCTCCGCCAATCGAAGGAGTCCCGCGCATGAACGTCTTGCTCGTGCTCGCTCTCACCGTGCAGCAACCCCAGGATACCGTTGACTTGAAGCCCGTCGTGGTGACGGCTACGCGTGTGCCGGTAGCGGCCGACCGCGTCGCATCGGCTGTGACGGTGTTGCGCGGATCGGATCTGGTGGCGCGCGGGATTCACACCGTCGCGGCTGCGCTGGAAACCGTTCCGGGGGCGCATGTGGCCCAGACCGGGAGCTTCGGCGGCCAAACGTCGCTGTTCGTGCGCGGTGGAGAGAGCGATTACACCAAGGTGTTGCTGGACGGCGTCGCGCT
>QHUF01000079.1 GCA_003221075.1 Gemmatimonadota bacterium | reverse complement strand
CGGGGCTCTCGCGGTACAGGCTCGAATGACAGTGACGGGCGGCGATGTGGGCGTGCGGCTGACCGGTGGGATTCCGGCCTCCGAATTCCAGGTGCCGCTCGAGCAGTGGCCCGCGCTCCGCGACTCGCTCGATTACCAGATCGTGCTTGGCGTCTGGGCCGGCCACAGCCCACTTGCTGGATCGCTTCCTGCGCGCGCGCTGCCCCACACGTTTGAGGGGCTCATTCGTTTTCTGGAAGCAGAGCAATTCTTCGCTCAGGCACAGTGGGAAAGAGCGGACAGCGCCTACCGGGTGGCTGAGGCCACCGATTCCACCTGCTGGATCTGCTCGTGGCGCATCACCGAAGCCGGCCGCTGGCTGAGTCGCGCGCCGGATCCCAAGCGCGTGCGTCGCGTTCAGGTTCACGCCGACTCCCTCCCGCCGTTGTACCGAAGCCTCATTCGCGCCGCCCAGCTGCCGTTACGCGATCGCTTGGACACGTTGCGCGCGGTGGCAGAAGGCTCGCGCGAGTTTTTCCTGGGGTGGTTCCAGCTTGGCGACGAGCTGTTCCATCGCGGCCCACTCGCGGCGCATCGACGGTCGGAAGCGATCCCCGCGTTCGAGCGGGCCGCGCGGCTCCGACCCGACTTTCGGCCGTCGTGGGAGCACCTCGCGTGGGCTGCGACAGCCGAAGGCGACTCCGGTCTTGCGGCGAGCGCGCTCGATTCGTTGGAGAGTCACAGCGCGGCGCCGGACCCGTTCTCCCTCGAGCTCCGCGCGCTCCTCAAGGTTGGCTTCGCGTGGCGGTTTCTCCCAGAGAGCGCGGCGGCGCGCATCACCGCGGAGATCAGTGGTCAGCCCGCGACCCAGAGCAGTGCGGATTTCGGAGCGGGGCCCCGGATGCTCCCGACGTTCGACGTGCCGCGCGGAGCGATCGCGTTAGGCGAGATACTCGAACACAGCTCGTCACCCGATTGGCGGCGCTCTGGACTCATTGCCCAGACACTGGGAGCGGTGGCGCTGGGCCGGCTGGAACGATTGCACGATCTGACGCACCGGCTCTCGGAAGTCGCCCCGGAGCCCGAGCTGGAGCTTGCGCGACCGCGCAGTCTGGATGAGCACTTTGCTCGGTCACCGCACGCCCCTCCGTGCCGGGGCCCCGGGCGGGTTCGAGCTGTTCATCGCCGCCGATTCGTTAGCCGCCGCCGGCCACCCACGCGCGGCGCTCGTGCTCCTCGATCCGATAGACGTCGACGCAGTCGCCCGACGTGCGGATCCATTCTTTCGCGCCATCGTACATCTGCAGCGCGCCGCGTGGCGTGCCAGAATCGATGACATCGAGGCCGCGAGAAGCGAACTGCTGTGGCACGAGCATCTGGACGTCGTGGGTCTGCCGACGGGCCTCCCGCAAGCGGCGGAGGTCGACTGGGCATTTGGCACGCTGGCGCGCTGGCGCCTCGCGCGCTTGCTCGACCGCACCGGGCGTGCGGAGCGTGGCGAAGCGTGTGAGGCCTACACGTCCGTGGTGCGGCATTGGGCGCAGGCCCCGGCACCGTTCGGCGCGCGTGCCGATACCGCTCGCGCACGCGCGCGTGCGCTCAATTGCGCGGCGACGCGATGATTCGCTTCCAGACATTGGGGACGCTCGAAGTCACAATGGACGGCGCGGAAGCGCCTGCCGAGCTGCTCTGGAAGAAAAACGTCGCGTTGCTCCTGTATCTGGCGCGCGCGCCCAAGCGCCGCTGCACCAGGGAGCAATTGATCGGGCTGCTGTGGCCGGACAAGGACGACACCGCGGCGCGCCAGTCGGTTCGTGAGGCCATTCGCATGGTCCGCCACTACGTTGGCGACCGGTTCACGGCTAAGGGCGATGTCATCCAGCTGCTGGACGGCGCGGTGGAGCTCGACACGGACCAGCTCGAAAAGCTGGTGAAGCAACGCGATTGGTCGCAGGCGACGCCGCTGATCAACGGCCCGTTTCTGTACGGCTTCAAGATCCCCGACTCCTCGAGCTTCGAGGATTGGCTGACGGTAGAGCGGTCGCACTGGGATGGACTGTGCATCGATGCGCTGCTCCGTCATGCCGAGGAGCGGCTCAACGCCGGCGACGAGCTGGGTGCCGACGAGCCGATCACCAAGGCCCGCAAGCTTGACCCGCTCTCGCAGCGCGCGGTCCGCGCGGAGATGCGCCGTTTGGCCGGCACGGACAACCGGTCCGAAGCGCTCCGCGTCTTCGATGATTTTGCGAAGCAGCTGCAACGCGACGGGGGCATGGCGGTCGAGCCCGAGACCAGGGCGCTGGTCGACCGTCTCCGCAGCGGGCGCGCGTGGCATCTGCCGAAGGACGTCGCATCGCGCCGCGCACCGCTCCTCGGCAGGGACCGCGAGCTCGCCGCCGCACTCGCGCAGTGGCGCCACGCGCGCGGCGGGCGACTGGCGCTCCTCGTGATCGAAGCCGAATCCGGTGGCGGCAAGACGCGCTTCCTCGAGGAGCTCGCGACGCGCGCCGCGGTGGACGGTGGAGTCGTGATCGGCATGCGAGCGGTGCCACCCGATCTCGATCATCCAGCGAGCGCGATGCTGAGTCTCGCCCGGGGCGGGTTGGTCGGCGTCCCGGGCGTCGCCGGCGCCAATCCCGGCGCGCTCGCCGCGCTCGCCGCCCAGGCGGGCGAATGGGCAGAACGGTTTCCGCAACCGAGTGTCGCCGCGAACCCGTGGGCCCTGGATGCGGCAGTCGCCGAGGTGCTGCGCGTGACGACCGCCGAGCAACCGCATCTCCTGGTCTTCGACGACGCACAGTGGATCGATCCGACGTCCTACCAAATGATCGAGCAGTTCGCCCGCAACCTGGCGCGCGCACCCATCCTCGTTGTGCTCGCGACGACGCCGGAACCTGCTCCGCCCAAGCTTGCCGAGCTACGGGCTCGCATCGGACGCGATATCCCCGGCGCCGCGATTTCGGTGGGCAAGTTGGACCACGACGCGATCCTGCGGCTGATCCAATGGGCCCTGCCGGCCTACAAAGGCGACGCCGCTGATCGCCTGACGCGGCGCATTGCCGCCGATTCCGGGGGGCTGCCGCTTCTCGTCGTCGAAATCTGTCACGCGATGGCGGAAGGCCTCGATCTCGAATCGACGAACGGCGCGTGGCCGCATCCGTTGCGGACGCTTGATTCCACGTTCCCGGGCGATCTGCCCGACACGATCGTCGCCGCGATTCGCGTGAACTTCCGGTGTCTCACGCGACCGGCGCAGCAGGCGCTGGTCGCCACCGCGATCCTGGGCGAGCGCGTGGCGGCTCCGCGGATCGGCTGCGCCACGGAGCTCCCGGGAGACGCGTTGCACGCGGCACTCGACGAGCTGGAGTGGCGCCGCTGGCTGGTCGCCGAGTCGCGCGGATACGTGTTCGTCGCGCGCATCGTGCGTGACGTCGTCGCACGCGACATGGTCACACAGGGTGAACGGCAGCGCATTCTCGCAAAGAACTGTTAGGTTCAGTCATGAGACACTCTCTTAAGTACTTGTTCCTCGCCGCAACGTTGCTGCTTCTGCCATGCGCCGCGTGGGGACAGGGCGGCTATCGCGGCGGTCTGAGTCAGAGCAGCCGGTACGGACCGCCCGCGCCAAAGCTTCCCGGCGTCGAGCTGGTTGGACCGCTCGATACAGCACTCGCGCGCGTGACCCTCACCCTGACCCCCGATCAATCGACGCGCTACCGGCAGGTGTACGACTCATTCATGGTTGCGACCCGTCCACAGCGTGACAGCGCGAATGCCGCGATCGCGAAAATGAACGAGCGGCTCGACGACGGCGATCGCGCGGCCGCGATGCTCTACGCCGAGCAGCTTCAGGATCTCGGCAAGTATCTGAAAGACCGCCAGGACCGGTTCGAGGGCGATTTGCGCCGGTTCCTGAACGGCGATCAGAGCAAAGCGTACAAGAAGTGGCGTGAGGACCAGGACCAGGCCACCGACAGAAAACGCCGCGAAAATCAGCGGCGCTGGGACGAAGCGGGCTTCCGCGGGGAGTTCGTCGCCCCCGGAGCAGCCGCTCCCGAGATCAAGACGGCCCTCCCCACACCGCCGGGCGTGGCGGCGCCGGCGGTTGGCTCGCCCTCGGTGCGAGTTGGACGAGCCGTCTACGTCACAGGCCAGCTCGGCGTGGACAGCACGGGCATGCTCGTCGGCTCCGATCTGCGCGCGCAGGCCGAGCGTGCGTTCGCGAATCTCCGCGTGGTGCTTCAGAGTGCGGGCGCGTCGCTCCGCGACGTTACCACGCTCACCATTTACGTTGTCAACTATCGGCCCGCGGATCTCGAGACGATCCGCACGGCCGGCGCCGCGTACTTCAGTGCCAACGCCCCCATCGCCACGGTTGTCGGCGTGCAGTCGTTGGGTCGCGATGGCGCGCTGATTTCGATCGGCGCGACGGCATCCGCACACTGATCCGATAATGCGCGTGCGCAGTTATCATACTGCGCATGAATTCGAAACATCTGCCGCTCCTCGCGGCCCTCGTCGCCGTCGTCCTCTGGTCCGCGGCCTTCGTCGGCATCCGGGCCGCCGGTCGTTCGTTCTCCCCGGGCCCGCTGGCGCTCGGGCGTCTGGCGTTGGGCAGTGTGCTGCTGGGCGCGCTGGCGCTCTCCCGCCCGACGATCCGCCCCACGAGACGCGAGCTCGCCCTGCTCGTGCTCGCCGGCCTGCTCTGGTTCGGCGTGTACCAGGTGCTCCTCAACGAGGCCGAGCGACGCGTCGATGCGGGGACGGCTTCGATGCTGGTCCTGATCGCCCCGATTTTCATCGTGGCACTCGCGGCAGTATTCCTGAAGGAGCGCACCACCCCGAATCTGCTACTCGGCGGCGCGCTGGCGTTCGCGGGTGTCGTGGTGATCGGGCTCGCGACGTCGTCGCGCAGCGCCTCGCTCCTGGGTGTGATCCTCTGCCTCGCGGCGGCGCTCGCCTCCGCGATCGGGATGGTCGCGGAGAAACCCGTACTGAATCGGATCGCCGCATTGCAGGCCACCTGGACGTGTTGCCTTGTCGGCGCGCTCTTCTGCCTTCCGTACGCGCCCCAGTTGGTCCGGGAATGGCGCGTGGCGCCTCCCAGCGGCATCGCGTGGCTGCTCTTCCTCGGCGTTTTCCCCACATCCATCGCGTTCACCACGTGGGCCTACGCGCTGGCGCGCGGATCGGCCGGGGGCCTCGCGGCGACCGCCTACCTCGTGCCGCCGCTCACGATCGTGCTGAGCTGGTTGATATTGGGCGAAGTGCCGGGCCTGATCGCCGTGCTCGGCGGAGCGCTCTGCCTGGTCGGCGTGGCCATCGCGCGAAAAGCGCCGGCGGTTACGGCTTCTGCTGCTGCCGCTCCATCCGTTCCTCCCGCTCGTCGTCCGTAAGGTCCACCGCCATCGGGAAGAACAAGGAGCGCTTTACTTCCGGATAGGGGACGCCCCACCCTCGCGCCTCGTGCCACAGAATGCGGTTCAGACGCTCAGATGGCGCGGCGTCGGGATCTCGGAAATTCATCCTCGCTGACGCGAGCGCGGCCCGCCGACGCTCCGCGGCGTGCGGACCCGTGATCGTTCCCACCTGTTGGTTCAATTCGAACAGCGACTGCCTGGGCACCAGCGCGGTGTAGGGAGAGAAGTCGGGCGTTTCGTCCGGTCCGATGAAACTCGCGCGCATGTCGGTCGCGACGAGATCGAACAGGCTGAGCGCCGGCAGGCCGAGCATCAGCTCGATCGTCTTCACCATGCTCGGCTGGCCGTAGAACGTGGGATCGATCACGCCGCGCCGAGCGTAGGGGCTCGCGACCAACGCGACGGTGCGATGACCATCGACATGATCGACGCCGTTTTGCGCGTCATCCTCGACCGCGACGATCGCCATCGACTTCCAGAACGAGGTGCGCGACAACCCCTCGACGATCTGGCCCAAGGCCAGATCGTTGTCCGCGACGCACGCCTTGGGCGTACACCACCCCGGATTGACGCCCTCGGTGTGATCGCTGGGGAGAATGATGAGCACGAGATTCGGCATCGCGCGTTTCGCTTCCCACTCGCGCAGATGCTCGAGCACGATATCGGCCTTCACGACGTCGGGCACGGTCATCGTCCAGCCCGGATACTCGCGCACCAGCGCGCGGTCGAGCGACGGAATGTCCGAACGCGTGGTGTACAGCTTCGCGACGCGGGCACGAAAGAACGCCCGATTGTGCGGCTGTGAGTCGCGATACTGCTTCAGCAAATTCATGCGG
>QHUF01000078.1 GCA_003221075.1 Gemmatimonadota bacterium | reverse complement strand
TTCGCGATAGCGATAGTCGGCATCCGCTTCGCGCAGGCCGTCGAAGACGATCGTGCGTCCGTCAGGGGTCCAGTCGTAGCTCGGCGCGCCGAAACCGCCGAGCTCGCTGGTCCCGAAGTCGCCCTTGGTGAGCTGCCGGGGCGTCCCACCCTCCGCAGGCACGAGGAAGATCTGCGTCGTTCCTTGTTCGACGTAGCCGGTCCGATCACGACGGTAATGCAGCCGGTCCACGATGCGCGGCGCGGGGGTCCACTTCGCGCCTTCCGGCGCGGCCGGCATGCTGATCTTCCACGGCGTCTCGTTCTTCACCAGCATCGCGAAGGCGAGCGAGCGGCCATCGGGGGACCAGCTCAAGTTCGCCGGAGTCTCGTCGACGTGGGTGATCTGCGACGTGGCGCCTTCGGCATCCATCCAGCGCACGAACACCTGCGTGCCCTTCGGCTCGCCGTCGGCGAAGTAGGCGATGCGCGTGCCATCGGGCGACCAGCGGGCGTTCGAACCCTTCACGAGGAAGCGGTTCTTCGAGCCGTCGGCGTTCATGATCCACAGGCCCGCATCCCAGCGATCCTCGATCTTGTTCACCCAGCGGCGGGTGTACAGGATCTGCGAGCCGTCGGGAGACGTCTGCGGATCGGCGACCTGTTCCCAGTCGAGGTAGTGGTTGACGGTGAGCAGCGTGTCGGATGCGGTTTCTTGACTCGAGGCAACGGACGGAACAACGAGGAGCGCGGCCACAATCACGGAACGCATAGAGCCTCCGCCGACGCGGATTGAAGGATATCTCTAAGAAAGCCTCGGAACACCGATCAGGTAACTCCCCCTGAGCGGTGACCAACCACCGCGAAAATCCCCGATCTCCCAGTCGTAGGTGTCGAGTCCTCGGACCAGCTCCTCGAGCTCGGCTTTCGAATAGGTCCGCAGGCAGGAGACGACTCCGTCAAACGTCCCCACAATCGGCAAGACAGGCGGCAGATAGGTCCACGCCAATCGCGACCAGCTCCAGGGACGCATGAACGGGGCGGACACGAGCGTACCCAGCCACGTGAGGGCAACGACCGCGATCTCGACCGGAGCCCGGCGGGCAATCTCGAACACGCCGATCCCCTGACGTCGCCGGACGGCGTCGGCGAGGATGGCCCGGGCCTCGGCCGGTCGGAAGTGGTGAAACGCGGTGAAGATCGTGCGAAAGCCATCGAGCTCGACGGGTACTGCTCGCGCGTCTACGCGAATGACGCTCTCCCCGTACGGGTACAGGTCCGTGAGAATCACCGGCACGCCCACCCGCGCCCCCAGCCGGCGCCAGGGGCCACCCGCACCCGAGCAGAGATCGACGATCCGGCGTGCCTGCGTGCGCTCGAGCGCGCGGCGCAACAGCGGACCCACGGGATCGTAGGCACCGGTGATGTTTTCGGTAAACGCGAGAAAGTCGGTCAGCGCGTCGCGCAGCGACGGCGGACAGGACGCGAGATCGTGGATTTCGACGAGGTGCAGTCGCATCAAGGCAAAGTTAGATTTCGCGCCCGATAATGGACAATTTCGTGTGAGCCTGCGGACCACGCCGTTTCATCCCCGCACCGGTCCGCTGTCGGAAGGTCAGGCCTGGCGGCGCTGGGCGGGTTACGTCGTCGCCAGCGCGTACGAGCTGTCGCACGACCGTGAGTACCACGCAATCCGGAACTCCGCCGCACTGTTCGATGTCTCGCCGCTCTACAAGTACCTCGTCACCGGGCGCGACGCAGCCCGGCTGCTCGATCACGTCGTGACGCGCAACGTCGGCAAGGCGAAGGTCGGCCAGGTGCTCTATACGCCGTGGTGTGACAATGAAGGAAAGCAGATCGACGACGGCACGATCTCGGTCCTCGGGGAGCAGACGTTTCGCATGACGTCGGCCGACCCGACGCTGCGGTGGCTGCATCTGAATTCCTCGGGCCTCGACGTCACCATCCAGGATGTCTCGGAGACCACCGCCGCCGTGTCCCTTCAAGGACCCAGCTCGCGGGAAATCCTCCAGCTCGCCGCCGAGCGCGACCTGTCGGCTCTGAAATACTTCCGACTCACCAGCGCCAAGATCCGCGGCATTCCCGTCACGATCTCGCGCACCGGCTATACGGGGGATTTGGGGTTCGAGGTCTGGGTTGATGCGTCGCAGGCCGTCCCGCTCTGGGATGCCCTGATCGAAACCGGCACGCCCTACGGCATCACACCGGCGGGCATGCTGGCGCTCGACGTCGCGCGTATCGAGGCCGGCTTGCTCCTGATCGAGGTCGACTACTTCTCCTCGCGCCATGCGCTGATCGAAGCGCAGAAATCATCGCCGCTCGAGCTCGGGCTCGGCTGGACCGTGGCAACGGACAAAGCGCGCTACAACGGACAAGCCGCGCTCGACGCGGAGCGGACGCGCGGCCCGGCGTGGCAGTTCACCGGCCTGACCGTCGATTGGGATTCACTGGAGCAACTGTACGCCGAAGTGGGCTTGCCGCCGCGGCTGCCGAGCCAGGCGTGGCGCACAAGCGTGCCGATCTACGATCGCAGCGGCAACAAGCAGCTCGGCTACGCGACGAGCGGCGGCTGGTCGCCGCTGCTCAAGCGCTACATGGCGTTGGCACATCTCGGATCCGAGCATGCTCCCGGAACGGAAGTCCGCATGGAGCTCACCGTGGAGCATCGCCGCAAGCAGGCGCAGGCCCACGTCACCCCGCTGCCGTTTTTCAACCCCGAGCGCAAGCGCGCATGAAACGCTACGACGCGATCGTCATCGGCGGCGGCCACAACGGTCTCGTCACAGCCGCCTATCTCGCGCGCGCCAAGAAGTCGGTGCTGGTGCTCGAGCGCCGGCCGCGCGTCGGCGGCGCCGCCGTCACTGAAGAGATCTTCCCGGGCTTCAAGTTCACGATGTTCTCCTACGTCGTGTCGTTGCTGCGGCCAGAGATCATTCGCGATCTCGATCTGCCGCGGCACGGGCTGCACATCCTGCCGCTCGAGAGCACCGTCACGCCGATGGAGAACGGCGACTACCTCGCCGCCTGGGGCGATCACGACGAAACCCGGCGCGAGCTGTATCGCCACTCGCCCCGCGACGCGGAAGCGTACGACGAGTACGGCCGGTTGATGCACTTCATGGCGCAGGCGGTGAAGCCCATCCTCGGCATGGTGCCGCCCGATCCGACCTCGTTCGCGCCGGGCGATCTGGCCGGCCTGCTCAAGCTCGGCAAACACTTCCGGGCCCTCGGCGGTGAGCGGCTGCACGCGCTCGTCAAGCTGATGACGATGAGCTCGGCGGACTTCCTGGATGAGTGGTTCGAGACGGACGTGCTGAAGGCTACGAAGTCGGCGAGCGGGATCATCGGCACGTTCCTGGGGCCGCGGTCGCCGGGGACTGCGTACGTGCTGCTTCATCATTACATGGGTGAGCTCGACGGCGTCTTTCGGGCCTGGGGATTCGCGAAAGGGGGCACGGGCGCAGTGAGCGAAGCCATCGCGTCCGCCGCCCGCTCGTTCGGGGCCGAGATCAGGTGCGATGCCGGTGTTTCGAAGGTCCTCGTGCGTAACGGCCGGGCCACTGGCGTCGTGCTGGAAAACGGTGACGAGTTGTCTGCGGGAATTGTCGTGTCGAGTCTCGACCCGCGCCGAACCTTCCTCCAGCTGCTGGCGTCCAATGAGCTGCCCGCGGAGTTCGTCGCGGATATCAAACGCTTCAAGTTCCGCGGTTCGTCGGGCAAGGTGAACCTGGCGCTCGATTCGCTGCCCAGCTTCAGCTGCATGCCGGGCATCGGCCGGCAGCACCGCGGTGCGTTCTCGATCAGTCCCAGCCTCGACTACGTCGAGCGCGCGTACGACGACGCGAAGTACGGCGAGTTCTCGCGCCGGCCCTACATGGACATTGTCTTCCCCTCGATGATCGATCCCGGCATGGCGCCGCCGGGGAAGCACGTCATGTCGATCTTCGTGCAGTATGCGCCGTACAACCTGAATGGCGGCTGGACCGACGCCAAGCGCGAGGCGTTCGGCGACGCGGTCGTGAACACGGTCGAGAGCTTCGCACCTGGATTCAAGTCGAAGATCCTGCACCGGCAGGTCATTACGCCGCTCGACATCGAGAGGATCACCGGTCTTTCGGAAGGTAATATCTTCGCCGGCGAGCTGGCGCTGCATCAGCTGTTCTTTCTGCGCCCCGCGCCGGGGTGGGCGAAGTTCGCCACGCCGGTCCGTGGCTTCTATCAGGCCGGCTCGGGGACGCACCCGGGTGGCGGGATCATGGGGGCGTCCGGACGTCTGGCCGCGATGCGCATTCTCAAGGACGGGGGGGGGGCGTGAAGTACGACGCGATCGTCATCGGCGCGGGAGCCAACGGCCTCGTGACCGCCCACTATCTCGCGCGGGCGGGCAAGCGTGTCCTGGTCGTGGAGCAGCATCCCTCGGCGGATCCGTCGGCCGATGTCGGTTGGATCCCCGCTGCGGTGATGCGCGATCTTCGCCTCGCTGGCTCCGGTCTGCGCATCGATGAGCCCGATCCCTGGATCACGGCACCGCTTCCGGCCGGTGGGACGCTCGAGCTGTCACGCGACATCGCGCGATCGACGGAAGCGATCCGTCGCATCAGCCCCGCAGATGCGGGAAAGTGGCCGGAGTTCTGCCGGCGGATGCGGTCGCTCGCCGGCGTGCTCGAGCGGCTGTATCTCGTGCCGCCTCCCGACATCGAGTCGAACGATGTCCGCGAGTTGACGCGCATCGCCGGGCTCGGCCTGTACGTCCGGCGTCTCGGCAAGCAGACGGTCATCGACCTCGCGCGCATTCTGCCGATGTCGATCGCCGAGCTGCTCGACGACTGGTTCGAGAGCGACGTCCTGAAGGGATTGCTCGGCGCGCTCGGCGTCTGGCACCTGAAGCAGGGACCGCGCTCGGGTGGCACGGCGTTCAACTTTTTGCATCATCATGCCGGCAGCCCGATAGGCGTCTTCCGCCCGGCCCGTTCGAACATCACGCAGGCGTTGTCCAAGCTGCCGGGCGTGGAAGTCCGGCGCGGCGCGCGTGCCATGGTGCTCGCGAGGAACGGTACGGCCACCGGCGTGGTGCTCGAGAAAAGCGGAGAGACGATCGAGGCACCGCTCGTCGCATCGAGCGCCCCGCCGCGCGCCACGCTGCAGCCGCTTGCGATCGAGCTCTACCCGGACTTCGCGCGCGCCGTGGGCAACATCAAGGCACGCGGCGTGGTCGCCCGCGGCACACTGACACTCGAACCGCCGCCCGCGTACTCGACCCTCTGCATCGCCCCCTCGCTCGACTATCTGGAGCGGGCCTACGACGACGCCAAGTACGGCAAGGACTCGACCGCTCCGTACGTCGAGGTCCAGCGTACCGACGGGCGGGTAGAGGTCCACGTGCAGTTCGTGCCGCCCGGCACGCATGGCGGGCTCGCGGAGCGTGTTGCGCAGATCCTCAATGTTCGCCCCAACCAGGTGGAGCTGCAGCCGGCCGAGGAGAGCCTCTACCACGGAGAGCTCACTCTCGACCAGATTCTGTTCATGCGTCCCGTACCTGGTTGGAGCCGCTACCGCACGCCCATCGAGGGGCTGTACTTGTGTGGCTCGGGCACGCATCCCGGCGGCGGGATTCCGGGGGCCGCCGGCCGCAACGCCGCGCGCGAGATCCTATGAGCTTCCTCAAGACCGTCGAGAGCTATCGCCAGGGTGCGCGCACGCTCCAAGGCCGGTACTACACGGCGCCAGAGGTGTTCGCCGGGGAGCAGGAAAAGATCTTCGGGCGCAACTGGATTTGCGTCGGCCGCGATGCGACCCTCGCGGCGCCCGGTGATTACTTCGTCGCGCAGGTCGGCGGCGAGAGCATCATCGTGCTGCGCGATCAGTCGGGCGAGCGCCACTCGTACTACAACGTCTGCCGCCATCGCGGCACCCGGTTGTGCGAAGCCCCCAAGGGCCGCCTCTCCGAAACGATTCAGTGCCCGTATCACGCGTGGACGTACGCGCTCGACGGCCGCCTGATTGGCGCGCCGCACATGCACGAGGTCGAGGGGTTCGACAAGAAGGCCTATCCGCTGCATACCGTGGCGCTCGCCGAGTGGGAGGGATTCCTGTTTGTGAATCTCGATCCTCAGGCGACTCCTGCCACCACGTGGTTCGCGCCGCTCGAGGGACGGTTCTCGCGCTACAACCTGCCGCTCCTTCAGACGGTGCGGCGCATCGAGTACGACGTGAAGGCGAACTGGAAGTTGATCCTGCAGAACTACAACGAGTGCCTGCACTGCCCCACCATTCATCCCGAGCTGTCGACCAAGCTGCCCTACACCAGCGGCGCGAACGACTTGATCGAGGGACCGTTTCTCGGCGGCTACATGGAGATCAAGGCGCCGAACGAGAGCGCGACGATGACGGGCCGGGCGTGCGCGTTGCCGCTCGGCGCCTTGGCGGCCGAAGATCAGCGCCGCGCGTTCTACTACGCACTGTTTCCCACGATGATGTTGAGCCTGCATCCGGACTATGCGGTCTTCTACACGGTGTGGCCGGTCGCCCCCATGCAATCGCGGGTGGTGTGTGAGTGGATGGTGCACCCCGACGCGCCGGACGCCACGGGCTACAACATCCAGGACGCCGAGGAATTCTGGGATCGCACCAACCGGCAGGATTGGCACATCTGCGAGCAGAGCCAGCTCGGCATTACCTCGCGGGTGTACGCGCCCGGACCCTACTCGCCGCGCGAGAGCATTCCGGCCGCGTGGGATCGGCAGTACCTCCGCGCCATGGGACAGGAGGGCTAGAAACCGGAACGCGTATCAGGGCGGCGGGGGACCGAATGTACCTGCCGGCGCGAGGGACGTGAGTGGACGTGAAGGAAACGGGGGAAGTGGCGCCGTAATCAGGTTGCTGCGGAAGATCACGACCTGCGTCGGCCCGATGAACGCAAAGCCATTAGTGCCCCATCTGGTGACGCTGTAGTAGGACGGCGGGAACTGCGTCATAGGCTGACTACCCACTACGGTCCATGTCCTGCCGTCGACGACGTACATGATGACGTGCCGGAAGTAATAGATCCGCGAGCCGTCGAACTCCGGCACCACCAGCCCCTGCACACCGATGTTGGCTGCGAGCCATCCGCTCACCGCATCAATCACGTTGCCCTCGGTCGAGTACACGTA
>QHUF01000077.1 GCA_003221075.1 Gemmatimonadota bacterium | reverse complement strand
CAGAAGCCGGCACACGTGGAGCAGGAAACGGCTGCTGACGCGGCCGGCGACCTCGCGGACGCGCGCAGTAATTTCGAGTACCTGCACGCGCTCGAGTTTTGATGGCCCGTTGGTGTTTGACCGCCATGTGCGTTCCGATGCTTCTCTGGACGGCGTCAGTTCTCCCGGCGCAGCAGCGCCGCGTCGTTCCCAGGCACTACACCTACGTCATCGTCCATGGAGCGTGGGGCGGGGGGTGGGATTGGCTGGCGATCGATTCCATGCTCTCGCGGCGCGGCCATAAGGTCGTCCGTGTCACGCTGACCGGGTTGGGCGAACGCCATCATCTCGCCTCGCCCAACATCGGCCTCGATACGCATATCGACGACGTCGTCAACAAGATCCTCTGGGATGACCTGCACGACGTGGTGCTCGTTGGGCACAGCTACGGCGGCATGGTGATTACCGGCGTCGTGGACCGGATTCCCGACCGGATCAAGCGCGTCGTGTATCTCGACGCGCTGCTGCCCGATTCAGGAGAATCGCTGATGTCGATCCCGGATACCGCGCGCGCGAAGTTCGTGCAGAGCGTTACGCGCGATGGCTACCTGGTGCCGGTCTGGGTGCAGGATACGACGGTGATTCCGCGCGACGTGCCGCAATCGCTGCGCACGTTCACCGATACCCTGCGACTCGTGAATCCAGCTCGCCTCAAGGTTCCCGCGGCGTACATCTTGACCTACGAGCCGCAAATCACGCCCGATCCGTTCCAGATGTTCGCCGATCGCGCCGCCGCCCGCGGGTGGCCGGTCTACAAGATGGTGTCCGATCATTTGCCGGAGCGCACGCATCGGGCGGAGCTGGTGACGCTCCTGGAAAGAGTGCCTTGATCCTCTCGGTGTATCTCGCGACTGCTTTGCTTGCGCAGGATACGACGATCAGCAGCTTGCTGAAGACCGTCGACATTTCTTCCGGCCGGATCGAAGCCGTTTATCGCGCCGATCGCCGCTTTGAGGCTCCCAACTGGTCCCGCGACGGCCGCTATTTCCTGATCAACAGTGAGGGACGGCTGTATCGTCTGAACGTCTCCGGCAGCCAGCTCGCCGAGCTCCCTGTCAGTCTGGGGACGCCGCGGATTAACAATGATCACGGCATCTCTCCCGACGGGAAATCACTCGTCATCAGTCACGAGCCGACCGAAGACTGGCTGACCTCGAGTGTCTACACGCTCCCGATCGCGGGCGGGACGCCGAAACAGATCACGACCAAGGCGCCGAGTTTCTGGCACGGCTGGTCGCCGGATGGGAAGACGCTCGCGTTCGTCGGGCGTCGGGATGACGAGTTCGACATCTACACGATTCCCGTGAACGGCGGCGAGGAACGGCGCATTACGACGTGCAAGGGGCTCGACGACGGCCCGGACTACTCCCCCGACGGCGCCTTCATCTATTACAACTCGTTCTGCAGCGGGAAAATGGAGATCTGGCGCATGCGGCCGGACGGGACCGAGCCGGAGCAGCTGACGCACGACGCCTACGCCAACTGGTTCCCGCATCCGTCGCCCGACGGGCGCTGGATCGTGTTCTTGTCATTCATGCAGGACCAGGGGCAGGACCATCCGTTCGGCAAACAGGTGAAGCTCCGGCTCCTGGATTTGCGCGACCGATCGGTGCGCGATCTCACGCCCGAATTCCTCGGAGGGCAGGGCACGATCAACGTTCCAAGTTGGTCACCCGACAGCCGGCGCGTAGCGTTCGTGACATTCGAGCAGCATGTTAGAGCGCGATGAAAGCCGGTTGTTGGTAGGAGCGCAGCATGCTGCGCCCCTACCCATTGCCCGCCGCCTTTTAAGGAAAGCGCCCTCATGACTCTAATTCGGTTCAATTCCTCGCAGGACCAGCAAGTCGATCTCTCCAAAACCTACGACGCGATCGTCGTCGGCTCCGGCGCGGCGGGCGGCATGGCCGCCCACGTGCTCACGTCCCAGGGGATGAAGGTGTTGCTGCTCGAGGCAGGCAAGAAAATCCCCATCGAGCAGGAGCTGCGGTCGATGGAATGGCCGTACGATCATCCCCGCCGCGGCGAGGCCCCGCCCGGATACCATGCGATCCGCTTCAACGAGTACAACATCCGGAAACCGCCGTACGCGAAAGGCTCCGCCTTCAAGCACGTGTTCTCGTATGTCGGCGGCTGGGGCGGATCGGACTACGTCAAGAACATTCTCGTAGACGAGAAGGACAATCCCTACACGGGCACCAAGTACGCCTGGGTCCGCGCGCGGCTCCTGGGCGGCAAGACGAACATCTGGGGCCGCCTCGCGCTGCGACTCTCGGACTATGACTTCAAAGGCAAGACGCACGACGGCTACGGCGAAGATTGGCCGATCTCCTACGCTGATATCGAGCCCTACTACGACAAGGTCGATCTCTACCTCGGCATCAGCGGTCATAAAGAGAATCTGCCGCATCTGCCGGACAGTCTGTTCCAGCGGCCCAACAAGCTGACGGCTTCCGAAGTGACGCTCCGCAAGAGTCTCGCGACGATGGGCCGCACGCTGACGCCCTATCGCGCCGGCGTGACGACGGACGGCGTGAAGAACAAGTATCGCAGCAAATGTTTCGGTCGCGGCGCGTGCGGCCGGCGGCCGGGGGGTTGCGACATCCACGCCGCGTTCGACTCCCCCACGGGGCTGATCTATCCCGCGATGGACACGGGGAATCTCACGCTGCGCACGAATTCGACCGCGCATGAGGTGCTCGTCGACCCGAACACCGGCAAAGCCCGCGGGGTCTCGTTCGTCGATTCGGTGAACCACAAGACGTACGAAGCAAAGGCTAAGGTCGTCATCGTGGCGGCGTCGACGTTGGAGAGTGCCAGACTCTTGTTGCTATCGAAGTCGCGGCAACATCCCAACGGCATCGGCAATTCGAGCGGCCATGTCGGCCACAACTTCTGCGAACACGTGATGGGACCGGGCGTCACCGGGCTCGTCAAAGAGATGGTAGGAGCGCCGCCCACGCTGGACGACGGCAAGCCGGGCGGGTTCTACGTGCCGCGATTCCGGAACCTGCAAGACAAGCAGCCGGGCTTTGTCCGCGGCTACGGTTTCGAGGGCGGCTCCGGCTTCTCGATTTTCCCTGACAGTGCGTGGAGCACGCCGGGATTCGGCGGGCAGTTCAAGAAATCCGTGCGTGAACACGCCGGGGCCTTCATTAGTATGGGCGGCTTCGGCGAAGTGCTGGCCCGCTACGAGAACTACGTGGATATCGACCCCGCCGTGAAGGACGCGTGGGGGATCCCGGCGCTGCGCTTCCACTATGAGTTCAGCGATAACGAGAAGAAGATGTGCGAGGATATGGCGAACGCCGGCAAGGAAATGTTCGAAGCGGCGGGCATCGAGGTCGTCGGGGTCGACAAGAACATCCTCACCGAAGGCTGGTCGATCCACGAGCTGGGCACGGCGCGCATGGGCACCGATCCCAAGACGTCGGTGCTGAATCAGTTCCAGCAGTCGCACGACGTGAAGAATCTCTTCGTGGTGGACGGCTCGAGTCACGTGAGTGCGTCGTGCCAGAATCCCACGTGGACGATCATGGCGCTGGCGTGGCGCTCCTGCGAGCATCTCGCCGACGAATTCAAGCGGGGGAACCTATGAAGATCTCGCGTCGCGAGATGATCCAGGCAACGGCCGCCGCAGCAGCGGCGTCGCTGCCACTGGCGAACGTCGTTCCCACTTCCGAGCCCCTAGCCCCGAAACCCAAGTTCTTCTCCCCCGCGGAATTCGCGCTGGTGGACGAGATGAGCAACATGATCATTCCGACCGACCAGCAGTCGGGCGGCGCGCGCGCCGCCGGCGTGGCGGCCTACATCGACGGCCGCCTCGCCGAGGCGTTCGAGAAGGACGAGCCGCAGCGCTGGCGCGCCGGGATCAAGGCCGTCGAGACGCTGTCGCGCGAGATGAGCGGCAAGACGTTCATGGCGTCGACGCCGGAGCAGCGGCTCGCGGTCCTGACCCGGATTGCAGCGGCTGAATCCGATCCGAAGACCGACGCCGAAAAATTCTTCCGGGAGATCAAGAGCAGTACGATTCGCGCCTACTACACGTCGAAGATCGGGATCCACGACGATCAGCAGTACAAGGGGAACGTCATTCAACCCGGAGAATACGCCGGTTACGATGCCACATGAGAGGACTGAGCTCGACACACCCCGCCTGACGCTGCTCGCCTTCCCGCCCGAGCAGATACTCGGGTTGATCGAGCAGCCTCAAGCGTTCGAGGAACAGTTCGCCCTCACCCCCGCGGATGGATTGCGGGGGTTCTACGTTTCCGGTGAAGTGTCGCCGCCGTGGCTCGAGGCGCTGCGCAATTCTGTCGGGCAGGGTCCCAACCCCTGGCGTCATGGCTTCTGGATCATCGAGAAAGAGAGTGGGCAGATCATCGGCGGCGCCGGTTTCAAGGGTGCGCCCGATCCCGAGGGGATGGTGGAGATCGCCTATGGTGTCGTGCCGTCTCGCGAGGGGCGGGGATATGCTACCGAGGCCGCCCGCGCGCTGATTCACTTCGCGTGCCGCGACCCCCGCGTGCGCACCATCCGGGCGCACACGCTCCCACAGGCGAATGCGTCCACGCGCGTCCTCACGAAATGTGGCTTCGTGCACATCGGTCCGGTCGTCGATCCCGAGGATGGCCCGGTCTGGCGGTGGGAACGAAGCGCGCAGCATATTGGGACATCATGAGAGAGACTGTGGCAACGGGAACCGGCCAGGCCGTGTTCGTTCCGGGCGAGTGGCGCTCGCTCGCCAACTGCCTCGGCCTCTCACCGCGCGAATGCGGCATCGTACGCGCCGTGTTCGACGGCAATTCCGAGAAGGACACCGCCGCGCGGCTCGGCCTCTCGCCGCACACCGTCCACACCTACGTGTGGCGCATCTATCGCAAGCTGAATGTGCAGAGCCGCGAGGAACTGCTCGTGCGCGTCTTCGCCGAATTTCGTTCCCTCCCTAAACGCGGCAGCAGCGGGCGCAAGCGTCCGGAGAGCAGACAGCGCGCGTTGTAGCCTGATCAGGTTACCCGGTGTAGGGGTCTTGTCGTTCCATCCTGCAGGGACATGTTACGCCGTTGTAAGACGTTCGATACCGTTCACCAACGGGAGCCGCCGTCATGCGCCTGATTCGAACTGTCACCTGTGTCAGCTGGTTGCTGTCGGCCAGCCTGGTGACGCTCGTGTCGGCGCAAACCGCCAAACCTCCCACCGCAGTGTCCCTGATCATCCGCGCCGACGACATCGGCATGAGCCACAGCGTCAACATGGCGATGCAGAAGCTCGTCTCGACCGGAATGCCGGTGTCGGTATCGGTGTTGTTTGTCTGCCCGTGGTACCAGGAAGCCGTGGAGATTCTGAAGCAGCATCCGAACG
>QHUF01000076.1 GCA_003221075.1 Gemmatimonadota bacterium | reverse complement strand
ACTCGCGCATTGGTCGTGAATCTTCCCGGCAATCCGACGGGTGGCGTCGCGACTCCGGACGCGCTGCGCGCGATCGCCGAGCTCGCGCTGCGTCATGATCTCACCGTGATCTCAGACGAGGTCTACGGCCGGATCCGGTACGACCGGGCCGCGGACACCATCGCGGCGCTGCCAGGCATGCTCGAGCGCACCGTCATCGTGGACAGCTTCTCAAAATCCTACGCGATGACCGGATGGCGGCTCGGTTTCGGCGTGCTGCCCACGCCGCTGGTCGAGCGGGTCACGACGCTGGTGGTCAACGGCACATCCTGTACGCCGCCGTTCGTCCAGCTCGCGGGGCTCGCCGCCCTCACCGGACCGCAGGACGCGGTGACCGCGACGGTCGCGAGCTTCGAGCGTCGCAGGGATTGGCTGGTCGACGGGCTGAATGGCCTGCCCGGCATCCGCTGCACGCGACCGGACGGGGCGTTCTACGCGTTCCCCGACGTGCGGCAAATCGAGGAGCGGGCGGGCCTCTCCACCGAACAACTCGCCGCCCGCCTGCTCGAGGCGTACGGCGTGGCGGTCCTGCCGGGCACCGGTTTCGGGCCGGCTGGGGCGGGTCATCTGCGTCTGTCGTTCGCTGTATCGCCGGCCAATCTCGATCTCGCGCTCGAGCGGCTGCGCGAATGCGTCAGCGACCTCGCGGTCGCGTCTCTGACCGATGGAGGCATCCATGTCAGTCCGTAAAGTCACCGTTGCCACCCTGGCGGGGTTGAAGGCGCGCAACGAGAAGGCCGTGTTCGTCACGGCCTACGACTACCCCACGGCCACGTTCGCCGACCGGGCGGGCGTGGACATGATTCTGGTCGGTGACTCCGCCGCGATGACGATGCTCGGACTCCCGAGCACCCTCCAGATCGGACTGGACGAAATGCTGGTGTTCATTCGGGCGGTGACGCGCGCGGCGCAGCACGCGTTCGTAATCGGAGATCTGCCGTTCCTGTCGTATCAGCCATCCGACGAAACCGCGATTCGGAGCGCCGGCGCGTTTGTGGCCGCGGGCTGCGACGCCGTGAAATGCGAAGGCGGCGCGCGTGTCGCGCAACGCGTGCGTGCGATGGTCGATGCCGGCATCGCCGTCATGGGGCACCTCGGCCTCACGCCACAAAACCTCGGCCAGCTGGGCGGCTATCGGGTCCAGGGAAAATCGCTGGCCGCGGCGGAGCGGCTGCTGCGCGATGCCGAAGCGCTGGAGCGGGCGGGTGTGTTCGCGATTCTGCTCGAGGCCGTCCCCGCGGAGACGGCGGCGTTTGTGCGCGAGCGCGTCGGTGTGCTCGTCTATGGCATCGGCGCGGGGCCCCAGGTGGATGGACAGCTCGTCATCTCGCACGACATGCTCGGCAATTTCGTCGGCGACATCGCGCCCCGGTTCGTGAAGCGGTACGCCGAAGTCGGCGCCGCGGTCGAATCCGCGTTCCGCGACTACGCCCGCGACGTGCGGAGCGGTGCCTTCCCGGGTCCCGAGCACTGCTATCAGATCGATCCAGCCGATGAGGCATTGATTCGCGCGGCCCGTCAGACCCGCAAGGTTCGCCCGGGGGGGGCGCCACGATCGGTCGCGGCAGCGGAGGCCCGGCCATGACGACCAGCGTTGCGGCACCAGCGTTACGACCACGGCCGCAGGTGTGCCGCGCCTGCGGGGCACTACACGCGGCGGCCCCGATCGCGGTATGCGAGCAGTGCCTCGGCCCGCTCGATCCCGTCTTTGATGCCGCGCGTGTGACTCCCACGCGTGACGCGATCGCGGCCCGCCCCTGGTCGCTGTGGCGCTATCGCGAGTGGCTGCCCTTCGATGGTGAGCCCGTGCTGTCGCTCGACACGGGCGGTACCCCGCTCGTCGAGGCACCACGACTCGCGGCGCGGCTCGGCGTGGCGCGGGCCTGGGTGAAGAATGACGCGGTATCGCATCCATCGTTGTCGTTCAAGGATCGCGTCGTCGCGACGGCCATCAACGCGGCCGCTGCGTTCGGACTGGACACGATCGGCTGTGCCTCGACGGGCAATCTGGCAAATGCCGTCGCCGCGCAGGCGGCGCGCGCCGGTCTCAAGGCCTGGATCTTCATTCCGGAAGACCTCGAGCTTGCCAAGATCGTGGGGACCGCGGTGTATGGCGCGCGGTTGGTCCGGGTGCGAGGTCACTACGACGACGTGAACCGGCTCTGCGCGCAGGTGGCCGATCTGTTTGGCTGGGGGATCGTGAACGTCAATCTGCGCGGCTATTACGGCGAGGGGTCAAAGACGATGGCGTTCGAGATCGCCGAGCAGCTGGGGTGGCGCTTGCCGACCGCGGTCGTCGCGCCGATGGCGGGCGGCTCGCTCGTGACCAAGCTGCGGAAAGGGTTCCGGGAATTCAGCGCCGCGGGGCTCGTCAGTGGAGCCGCGCCCCGCATCTTCGGCGCGCAGGCGGCGGGATGCGCGCCGATCGTGCGCCTGGTGCGCAAGAACGCGGACGCCGTCGAACCGGTCGTGCCGCACACCATCGCCCGGTCGATTGCGATCGGAAATCCTGCCGACGGGCTGTTCGCCAAGCGCGCGATTCTCGAATCGGGCGGCTGGGCCGCCGCGGTCTCGGATGACGAGCTGGTCGCGGCGATCCGGCTGCTCGCGGAGGAGGCAGGGATCTTCACCGAGACGGCGGGCGGCGTCACCGTCGCGGCGGCGTTGGCACTGGCGGCCGAGGGCCGCTTCTCAGCCGATGACGAAGTCGTGTTGTGTATCACCGGAAATGGCCTGAAGACTGTGGACGCCGTTGCGCCCGTCGTTCCGGCGGCACCGGTTATCGCGCCACGCGTTGCGGAAGTGCGCGCTTTGGTGAAGGGGGAAGGCGCATGACCGCACGCGTGCGCGTGCCGGCGAGCTCGAGCAACCTGGGCGCGGGTTTCGACTGCATCGGCGTGGCGGTGGACCGCTGGCTGGCCGCGTCCGTGACGCTCGACAGGGCGGAGAAGGGGGGCTTCGCGATCCGTCGGCACGGGAAACTGAGCGCCGTCAAGGTGCGGCCCGATCAAGATCTCTTCACGCGCGGATTCCGTGCCGCATGCGCCGCCGGCGGGGGGGGAGGCGTTACACCCGTGGGCGTGACGATCGACGCCACCTCTGACATTCCGGTCGGTTGTGGTCTCGGCTCGTCAGCGGCGGCAATCGTGGCCGGCGCCATGCTCGCGGATGCGGCGCTGGGATTGGGTCTGTCGCGCGCTCAGATCCTGGAGATCGGCACCACGATCGAAGGTCATCCCGACAACATTGCGCCGGCCATCTACGGTGGCGCCGTATTGAGCGTGCGGACGCCGGCGGGACTCGTGTCGACGTCGCTGAGCGTCGCTGACGGCCTCGCGCTGCTGATTGTGGTCCCGCCTTTTCCCTCCGACACGAAGGCGGCGCGCGCCGTACTGCCCAGGACGCTGCCACATAGCGACGCGGTATCGGCGGCGAGCCGAGCGGCGGCACTGGTGCAGGGATTGTCGTCCGGCGACGGCGCGTTGCTCGCCGCAGCGCTCGACGACGTGCTGCATGTGCCGTTTCGCCGCGCGCGCATTCCCGGCTACGATGCCGTCGTTACCGCAGCGCAAGACGCCGGAGCGTTCGGGGCGACACTGTCGGGCGCCGGCTCCGCGATCGTGGCGATCGCGCCGCGCGAGCGTTCGGCTGCCGTCGGTACCGCGATGGTCGCCGCGTGGCGCGCAATCGGCATCGAGGCCGAGCTGATCACATGCACGAGTACCGTCGCAGGTGCAACGGTGACCCACGTTTCTCAAACGGTTCAACCAGTTTCGACGGAGATATCATGAGTGTCACACTCCAGCTGCCGGCTGTGCTGGCGAAACTCGCCGATGGTCGGCGCACCCTGGAAGCTCGCGGAGCGACATTGGGAGACGTCGTCGCCGACGTTGCGGAGCGATTCCCTGGGCTGGCTCCACGGCTACGTGACGGCGAGGGCAAGCCGTACCCCTTCGTGACGTTTTACGTGAACGACGACGACGCCAGATTCCAGGGCGGATTCGCGGCGAGCGTGCGCGACGGCGATGAGATCATCGTCGTCCCGGCCATCGCAGGAGGTTGAGCGATGACGACTCTCGCCCCGGCCGAGCTGCTGCGCTACAGCCGGCACCTCATCCTTCCCGACGTTGGCGTTCCCGGTCAGGAAAAGCTCAAGGCCGCTCGGGTGCTGCTCATCGGCGCGGGCGGGCTCGGATCACCGGCCGCGCTCTATCTCGCCGCAGCCGGCGTCGGCACACTCGGTCTGGTGGACTTCGACAACGTCGACGTCACGAACCTGCAGCGGCAAATCCTGCACGGCACCAGGGACGTCGGCCGCCCCAAGCTCGTGTCGGCACGCGAGCGAATCGCCGATGTGAACCCGCATGTGCGGTTGGAGACCTACGAGACGGCGCTGACGTCGAAGAACGCGCTCGACATTCTGAGCGGGTACGACATCGTCGTGGATGGCACCGACAACTTCGCCACGCGCTATCTCGTGAATGACGCCTGCGTCTTGCAGGGCAAACCCAACGTGTACGGCAGCATTTTTCGCTTCGAGGGACAGGCATCGGTCTTCGCATTACCGGACGGGCCATGCTATCGCTGCCTCTTTCCAGAACCGCCGCCGCCAGGCCTCGTGCCGAGCTGCGCCGAAGGTGGTGTGCTCGGCGTGCTACCGGGTCTGGTCGGGACGATTCAGGCGACGGAGACCATCAAGCTCATCGTCGGCGCGGGCGAACCGCTCAAGGGCCGCGCTCATCGATTACGAGCAGTTCTGCGGCGTGCGCGCGACGGAGGCGGAGCCGCGGGCGGTCGGCGGGTTCGTCGAGGTCACGCCGCGCGAGCTGCAGAGCCGGCTGGCGCGCGGGGAGGACCTGCAGCTGATCGACGTGCGGGAGCAGTTCGAATGGGACATCGCGCGGATTCCCGGTGCGCGTCTCGTGCCGCTGGCGACCTTGCCCGACGCTGTCGACACGCTCGATCGTGATCGGGAGGTTGTCGTCTATTGTAAGGGCGGCAGTCGCAGTCGCGCGGCCGCGTCACATCTGGCCGACGCGGGATTCCCCCGCGTCACGAATCTGACGGGCGGGATCCTGCGCTGGCAGGCGGAGGTGGATCCGACGCTGCCGCGGTACTGACGAAACTTGACCAATTTGGTCAAATTTGCTATTGTGGTGCATGACTCGTCACAAGAAACCCCGCCCGGTGCGCGAGGCCGTGAGCCTCTACGAGGCGAAGACCCATCTCTCTGAGCTGGTCGAGCAGGCCGCCCAGGGGAGGGAGATCGTCATCGCCAAGTCCGGGAAGCCCAAGGCCCGGCTGGTCCCGCTCGCGCCCAAGGACACGCGCCACCTGCGCAAGTACGGACTGGGGAAGGGCAGGGGCTGGATCGCCGACGACTTCGACGCGCCGCTGCCGCCCGAAATCTTGCGCTTGTTCACCGGGGAATCCGGGTGAGGCTGCTGCTCGACACCAACGCGCTCGTCCGGTGGCACCTTGTCAAGTTTCGGCCCGCTGCGGTTCGCACCGTGCAGCGGGCCGAACTTGTGGTGGTGAGCGCGGTGAGCGCGTGGGAGATCGCGGTCAAGCGCGCGCTGGGTAAGCTGGACCTCAAGGACACGGTGGAACAGATCGTCACGCGCTACGGGTTTCTCCCCCTGCCGGCGACGGTGCGACACGGCGACCTGTTGCGCGATCTGCCGCTGCATCACGCCGATCCCTTCGACCGGTTGCTCATCGTGCAAGCGCTCGACGAAGGGCTCACGATTCTGACCTCCGACCGGGCGTTCGAGCCGTATCGGGTGCCGGTGGAGTGGGTATGAGGTAGGC
>QHUF01000075.1 GCA_003221075.1 Gemmatimonadota bacterium | reverse complement strand
GCTGGTCCCGTTATCTTCGGCCCCATTCTCGTACGTGATCCATTCCTTCATTTGCGGACTCACATGACTGGTGATGGAGGAGTACGTCGTGATCCCGTAGAACAACATTGGAATGGCGAGCAGGACACCTGCCCCGACCAGCAAGGTTTTGGGCGAGGAGCGGTGAAAGAGGAGCAAAACAAAACCCAGTAGCGCGTAATCGTGCAGGATGTCGCCATCCCACACGAGCAGGAAATGCGCTACTCCAATCAGGAACAAGACGCATAAGCGGCGCGCGTAGAGCGGGAGAAAGTGCGCTCCGCGCGCTTCGGCGCGCATCATCTGCACCGCCAGGCCCAAACCAAAGAGGAAGGAGAACAGGGCTTTGAACTTCTCTTGTGCGAAGAAGTAGATCAGCCGTTCGGCTGTTCCATCGACCGGCAGACCTTCAGGCGTGCTGAAGAGCTGCATGTTGACGATGAGGATTCCCAGAATCGCCACGCCGCGCAGGATGTCGATGGCCTCGACACGCTCCTGCCGCAGCACGGGCCCGATCACATTTCCCTCGCCGGATTGCCGCCCCATCGGGTGGCGGGTGGAATCGTCTCTCCTTTCATTAGAAAGGAGTCGGCGGCGAGTACCGCGCCGTCTCCCATCGTCACGCCATAGTGCACGAATGCACCAACGCCGATCGTGCAGCGGGCGCCGATCGTCATGGGGCCGGACTTGTACGTGCCGTCTTCCTGCGAATCGCACTGGAGAATGGTTTGCTGATTGAGCGCGCACTCGTCCCCGATGACGGTCAGGGTCGGCTCGGAGATGAAGACGCCGTCGTCGAACACGCGCCTGCCGAACCGCACCCCGATCAGCCGCCACAGCACGCTCTTGAATGGCGTTCCGTCAAACAGGTGCAGGAAATTGATCGGGTGCAGCTTCCAGACGCGTTCGACCCACCAAAAGCGGGAGTCGTAGATAGAGCAAATGGGAGGCGGGGGAGGGCCTAGGGATTCGAAGCAGCGCTCCACTAGGGCGTAGTAGACCGCGGCAGCTACGGCGCTGAACGCGAGCAGCGCCCCGGTGAAGACAGGTGAGCTCTGGAGCGCGACGAGGTCGATCAGCACCATGAGGAAGACGCCGAGCCAGCGCGTTGCGAGAAAGATGCCGATCGTGCCGAGGTTGAAGCGATTCTTTGCGGCAAGGCCCCGGCGCTGCGCTTCCCCGGTGCGAAGCTGGTCGAAGCGGCTATCGCGCTCGACGGACCGCGGTATCTCGAAGGGTGGTGAGCCCAGCAGCCCCACGCCTTGATAGGTCTTGCCCTCGATCGGGATCATGACCTTGGTGCCGAGCAGGCAGTTCTCGCCCGTCTTTCCGCCTGCGGGATAATTGACGTAGTTGCCCACGAAGTTGCGGGGCCCGATCGCCGCTCGGCACACCCGGAACGAGGTGCTCGAGACGTCGTCGTTGAAGACGTTCAGACCGTCGGCGGTCATCGTGCCGGTGCCCACGAATGTCAGGAAGGGATTGGTGGTCGTCACCTCGCTGCCGAAATTCGACCCCGTTTGCACCACGGGCGTGAGGCGCCAACCCATCCATCTCAGGAAGTGGACGACGTACGAGCTGTCACCGAAGAGCAGCGGGAAGAACCGCATCCTGCTCAACCCCCCGATGACCCGATATACCGAATACCGAATACCGAATAGCGGATAGACAGTGTCCGGCTTGATGAACGCGCTCAACAGACGCGGGATCGTGCCGATAGCGAGGAGGCCGAGGACCAGGGCGCCGAAGAAGAGGACAAACGAGAGAGTCAGCGCCCTGATCACGAGGCCGGTCTCGATGGCTGAGACCCAGACGGACAGCATGTCCAGACCGCCCTCGAGCAGCGGCACATAGATGAAGAGAATGGCGAGCAGCGTGAGCGTTCCGGCGCTGGCGCGTCGTAACGTGCTCACCCTCGCCGGCGGCACTCTCATGTAGTTCACGTCCGCGCGCTGCGCGGGAGATCCGTGCCACCGCTCGCCGGCCGGAACCGCTTGGCCGCTGTGCAACGCGGAGGCGTGACCTAGCTGCGCGCCGTCACCCACCCTGGTGTCGATATCCAGCACCGACATCTCGCCCACATACGCGTTAGGGCCCAGGGTCACCGGTCCGATTTCGATCCGGCCCGATTGGCCGCGGTAGCAGGCGAAGCTCACTTCTCTGCGGATCACCGTTCCCGCGCCGATCGAGAGCAGGTCGGTGCAGATCGGGATGCGCCGCGAGAGGATCACGACTCGAGGTCCGATCTTCGCGCCCAGCGCTCTCAGATAGAGCCCGTACAGCGGCGAGCCGATGAACAGGTAGGGCGCGGGGTTCGAGCGGATCAGCGTCTTGACGATCCAGAAGCGGACGTAGTCGAGGCTCCAGAGCCGGATCTGCCGCGGTTTCCAGCGACCGATCAGCAGCCACTTCGCCGCGATCGGAATCGCGCACACGACGAGGAACGCCACGGCGCCGAACAGAAGCAGGCGCACCACCCGCTCCACGCCTACGCTTGCGCCGACGAAGAGTTGATAGCCTCGGGTGGCGGCGAGCACGCCGAGGTAGGAGAAGCCGAGGAAGGCGAGTACTTGCAGCGCGCCGCACAGGATGTACTCACGTCCGCTGGTCGGTGTGGGGCGGATGGGCTGATGGGCTGATCGGCGGATGGGCCGTGCGGCTTCCGCCATCGCCGCAGCCAGGCTGCGGATCGTCGGATGCGCGTAGACGTCCTTCATCGATACCGCGGGCAAGTCGCCGCGCTTGCGCACGCGCGCGCAGAACTGAGCCATGAGCAGGGAGTCGGCGCCGAGTTCGTCGAAGAAGTGGCTGTCGACCGGCACCTGGCCCTTGTCCAGAACTCCCGCAAGCAGCTCAGCGAAGCTTGCTTCGACGCCGGTCTCGATTACCGCGGTCATCGCACCGTCTCGTAGAAGAAGTCCGATATGCGTTGATCCTCGCCTCGGGCGACGGCCTGGTCGTACACCCACTTGCCGACGGCCACGTCGAGTATCCCCATGCCAAAGGGAGAGAAAATGATCGGGCGGCTCCGATTCACCGACTTCTGTCCCTGGATGATCTCGGCGAGCGTACCGGTCACGAAGTTGCGGTTCCCGGTCAGCTGCGCGGTGAGATGGGGTGAGGTGTTCGCCTTCATCACATGCTCGACGTCATCGACCACATTCTGCGACCTGAGGAGAATGTCGGGGTGGAGGTCCCGCAGCGAGATGTGCAGCACCACCGGGTTGTGATCGAACAGCCACGTATCGTTGATGTGCGGTATCGACGCGACTGTCGTGAAGACGATCAGATCCGAGCTGCTGAGCAGCTCCGCCACGTGCGGCACAACCGTGACCGAGCGGTGGTGCTCGGGGCGGCACACCGTGTTTTTGAACTTCTCACTCTCGGCAGGCGACGTGTCGTACAGTCGGACATCCTTGATCGCCCATCCGGTGCCGATGAGGAAGTCGTAGATGTAACGCGCAATGAACCCGGTGCCCACGATGCCGAGCGACTGCGCTTTGCGCGATTGTCCGTTCAACCAATACGCAGCGAGCGTGGCCGATGCGGCCGTCCGCGCCGCCGAGATTATCGAGCTCTCGAGGATGGCGAAGGGATACCCGGTCTCGTAGCTGTTCAGGATGAGCACGGCCGACGCACGCCGAAATCCCTTCTGCACGTTGCCGGGATAACTGGCAATCCACTTCAGCCCGGCGACCGCGAAGCCGTCGCCGAGGAAGGCCGGCAGCGCGATGATTCGGCAATCGGGCTTCTCGGGGAAGCGCAGGAAGTAGCTGTGCGGGTTGATCGCCTGGCCCCGGGCATGCGCGAGATACGCGTGCTCGACGGCCTCGATGCACTCGGCCCGGTGAGCGCAGATGACCTCGGAGACGGTCTTGCCGTTAATGATCGAGAGCTCGAAAGGCATGGGACTCGGGGCTCGGGGTTGGGGGTTCGTGGGCATAGGGACTAGGGGAGGCGCGAGGCCCACGTGGGATCGAAGACCGTGTCGAGATATGGTGTGCCGCGGTCCGCGCAGAGGAACAGCACCGTGGAACGAAACAGCTTCGAGGCGTATCGCTTGATGGCTGCGAACGCGGTTCCGCTGGAGCCGCCCGCGAACAGCCCGTGGGTCACGAGGAGCTCCCGGCACGCCGCTACGGTCTCGCGCTCGGGGATCAGGACGACATCATCGATGAGGGCCTCTGACAAGAGGGGCGGGACGATGCTCGACCCGACGCCGGGGATATGCCGCTTTTTGGGAGCGTCTCCGAAAATGACGGACCCCTCGGTGTCGACGGCGATGATCTGCACGTTTGGGTAGCGCTCCTTGAGCCGTCGAGACACCCCGGCGATCGTCCCGCCCGTGCTGACGCCGATGAAGACGTAATCGAGCGAGTCGAACTCGGCGCAGATGTCGCCCGCCGTGAGGTGGTAGTGCGCGTCGACGGCGTCGGGATTGCCGTACTGGTTCGTCCAGTACGCGTGCGGCGTGCTGGCGCAGAGCTGCTGCACCATCTGCAGGCGGGTCTTCAGGAATCCGCCCGTGTCGTCGCGCTTCTCGACCTTCACCACCGTCTCACAGGTGCGCCGCAGGAACGACTCGTACGTCGCGGAGATGTTGGGATCGATCACCGGGATGAACCGCAAGCCGACCAGTCGCGTGAATGCGGCGAGG
>QHUF01000074.1 GCA_003221075.1 Gemmatimonadota bacterium | reverse complement strand
AACGCGGGCCGCCAACCGGCGTCGGTGTATCGCGAGGCGACGCTCTACACCACACTGTCGCCGTGCGCGATGTGCAGCGGCGCGATTCTGCTCTACGGGATTCGGCGCGTGATCATCGGGGAGAACAATAAGTTTAAAGGCGAGGAGGAGCTGCTGCAGAGCCGCGGCGTGTCACTCGAGGTGCGTCAGGATGCGCGGTGCATTACGATGATGACGGAGTTTATTCGAGATCATCCCGAGTTGTGGGATGAGGACATTGGAAGGCCGTTATGAAGGTTGGTGAAGGATGGTGGAGGTTCTCCTTCACCATCCTTCACGATCCTTCACCAACCTACCGTCCGCGGCGGACGGTCATAGGCCCGTTCGTCGTGACCACGCGAATCGGCGGCCCGCCGTTGCCCAACGTGGTGTTGATACGGTCTTTGACGCGTCCGCTGATTGTCACGGTCAGCGGAAAGCCCACGTCCATGGGTCCGTTGACGGTGCCGAATTCGATCTTCGCGTTGTAGTTGTCGGGAATCCGCAGATCCGCCGGACCATTCTGCGTCTCCGCGTCGAGTCCGGTACCTTCCCAGCGCGTGCCCTGCAGGTCGATCGTGAGCGGCCCGTTTTGCGCGCTCGCGTGCACGTCCCCGCCGACGCCCGACAGCGAGAGTGGTCCATTCTGAGTCTGGAGATCCATCCGGCCCGCCACGTCCTCGACGGACAGCGGGCCGTTCTGGGTCGAAAGCGTCAGGTCGCTGTGCCGCGGCACCATCACGACGAAACTGACGGACCAGTTTTGGTGGCGGCCGAAGGGGCCGCTCCCACCGGTCGCGCGGATTGTTCCGCCCGAGGCTTCGATCTTGATGTCGCGGGCGATCCCGTCGGCATCGCTGCTGTTGCGGGCGTTGACCTGGATCCGCGCTGTGATCGCGATGCTGTCGGAATTACTCCACCCGATGATTTCGACACCGCCGTTCATGCCCGGATCGATGGTGAGCGGGCGGCCGGTCGCCTTCATTCCCGTCTCGCGAATCTCGCAGTGGCGGGCGCGCGAGCCCCAGTCGCCCCATCCTTCGCGGCAATTCTCTAGCGACTTCCGCCCCGCCGTACCGCGAGAGCGGCAGCGGCCAGGTAAGGCGTCATGACGGGCTCCGAAGTGGGGCCTCCGAGCCTCGGCGGACGCGAGAAGTCGTCGCGCGAGACCGGTTAGCATTCGCTTGATGTCGATTACCGCCGTTTCTAGAGGGGCATATACTTCACCGGTGACAAGACCCAGATCCGCTGCAAGAAGCAGGTGGTACTCGAGTTCGCTCGCGGAGCCGAGCGCGATTTGAACGAAACCTTGACCGTCAATTGGTGAGCCTTTTGCCAAACAACCAGCTTCCTGAATGGGACGCATGCTAGCGTATTCTTTGCTCGCGATCCCAACAAACCAGAGCCTTTCTTATGCGTAAGCGATCAAATCCTCGCGTGATGACTGACTGCAGACGGCTGATGGCAGATAGCCTACTGTTGGGAGTCGCGACGCTTTCCCTGGTTACGTCCCTTCCAGCTCAGTCAAGGCTCGACGCTGAAGTCGACCGTCGCGCCGCTCAGGTCCAGGACAAAGTCGTGGCCTGGCGCCGCGACATCCACGCGCATCCCGAGCTGTCCAATCGTGAGACGCGCACCGCCGATCTCGTGGCGCAGCACCTGCGTTCGCTGGGGCTCGAGGTCCGTACCGGGGTCGCCCATACGGGCGTGATCGGCGTACTGCGCGGCGGCAAGCCAGGTCCGGTCGTCGCGTTACGGGCCGACATGGACGCCCTGCCGGTGACCGAAGAAGTCGACGTCCCCTTCGCGTCGAAGGTGCGCGCCACCTACAACGGCCAGGAAGTCGGCGTGATGCACGCCTGCGGGCATGATTCGCATGTCGCGATGCTGATGGGTGTCGCCGAGATCCTGGCGGGAATGCGCAACGATCTGCCCGGGACGGTCAAGTTCATCTTCCAGCCCGCCGAGGAGGGCGCACCGGCGGGCGAGCGCGGCGGCGCGGCGCTGATGATCGAAGAGGGCGCGCTCGACGATCCCAAGCCGAGCGCCATCTTTGGCCTCCACGTGTTCCCGTACCCGACCGGCGACATCCGGTACCGGGCGGGAGGGATCATGGCGGCCGCAGACGGCTTCCGCATCGTCGTCCGGGGGCGTCAGACGCATGGCGCGCTGCCCTGGGCGGGCATCGACCCCGTCGTCGTCGCGTCGCAGATCGTCCTCGGCCTGCAGACGATTACGAGCCGTCAGGTGGATTTAACGACGGCGCCGGCGGTCGTGACCGTGGGCGCCATCAATGGCGGCATTCGCTTGAATATCATTCCCGACAGCGTTGTGATGCTCGGGACGATCCGCACGTTCGACACCGCGATGCGCAGCGACATTCACCAGCGCGTTCGCCGTACGGCCGAATCGATCGCGCAAAGCGCCGGCGCAACCGCGCAGGTCGTCATCGACAGCGCGACCGCGGTGACATACAACGATCCCGAGTTGACCGAGAGAATCCTTCCGACGCTGCGTGAAGTTGCAGGCGCGAGCCATGTCACGCTCGCGACGCCGGTCACGACGGCGGAAGATTTCTCCCGCTATCAGCAACGCATTCCGGGCGTGTTCTTCTTCCTCGGCATCACGCCACCGGGGACCGATCCCGCTACGGTGGCGCCGAACCACTCCCCAAGGTTTTACGTCGATGAGGCGGCGTTACCGGTGGGCGTGCGCGCGATGGCGCATCTGGCCGTCGACTACCTGAGTCGAACCCGCTAGGCGTGCCTTGACGTACCTCGCCCTCGACGCCGCTGAGATTGTCGGCACCATCGAGCGCCTGCGGGGGCGCATCGAAGAGCGTTTCCCGGGGTCGGGCCTGGGACGGGTCTGCGGCCAGCTGCTCGAGATCGCGCGCAACGCGCGCGAACGGGCGGTCTGGATTGCCAAACCGATTCTGCCACTGCGCATCGCGTCGGCCGCTTTGGCCGTCGTGATCATCGCCGGACTGAGCCTCATGGTGATCCGGCTCCGGCCGCCGCCCGGGCAATTCGAGCTGGGGCAGTTCATCCAGGTGCTGGAAGCGGGAATCAACGACGTCGTCCTCGTCGGTGCGGCGATCTTCTTTCTGGTGACCCTCGAGTCCCGCATCAAGCGCCGGCGCGCGTTGCGGGCGTTGCGCGAGCTGCGGTCGATCGCGCACATCATCGACATGCACCAGCTCACCAAGGATCCCGAGCGCACCAATCCCGCCGAATCGGAGTTGACGGCGCCGGAGCTCGCCCGCTACCTGGACTACTGCAGCGAGATGCTGTCGCTCACCGGAAAGATTGCCGCGCTGTACGTGCAGGACTTCGAAGATGGCGTTGCGGTGCAGGCGGTGAATGAAATCGAGGATCTCACGACCGGACTGTCCCGCAAGATCTGGCAGAAACTCACGATCGTAGCCGGGCAGACCTGACTGATGACCGATAACCGATGACAGAGTCAGTTCGTTTGGACAAATGGCTGTGGGCGGCGCGCTTCTTCAAGACTCGCGCCCTGGCCACGGCGGCCGTCGCCGGCGGGAAAGTGCAGATCAACGGCAGCCGCGCGAAACCGGCGAAACCGGTGCGGGTCGGCGATGACCTTCGCGTGCGCGTGGGCCCGTACGAATGGCTCGTGACCGTGCGCGCACTCTCAGAGCGCCGCGGCCCACCGAAGGACGCGCAATTGTTGTACGATGAATCGCCAGAGGGTCGCGGGGCGCGCGAGCGCCTCGCGGAAGCTCATCGAATCGCGCCGACTCCTACCTATGAAGGGAAGGGTCGGCCCACCAAAAAGGATCGCCGCAAACTAGAGCTTCTGTAGGTGCACGTTCCCCGATCCCGTCTCGACCGAGACACGCCCCTTCCCGTCCCCCAGCGTTCCCGTCACATGATCGTGCGCGATGCGGCGCACCTGCAGCGTCAGCCCGCCCAGATCGATGTCGCCACTTCCCGTATCGAGATCCACCTCGGCGCCGAGCGTGGGCGGCACTTTGAGCGTGACGTCGCCGGAACCGGTCTCGATATGCACGGTGCTGAAGGTGGCGATGAGCGCCACATCCACGTCCCCGCTGCCCGTCTCGAACGACAGGTCGTCACCCGACGACCCCGTCGCCTCGATGTTTCCCGAGCCCGTTTCGACGTGCAAGGTGGACGCCTTGCCATCCGTCAGCGTGACGTTGCCCGACCCGGTCTCGAGCTTGAGGCTCGAACCGTCGACGCCGGAGGCCGTAATGTCACCGGAGCCGGTCGCGAGGCTCACGTCGCCCGACGCGGTGCGCAGGTCGACATTGCCCGAACCGCTCTCGACGCGCAGCGAGCCGCGCGTGCGATCGGCGGCCACATCAGCCGACGCGACGTAGACGCGGATCACGCCCTCCACGTTCGAGACGAACGCTTTGCCCACGCCGAGGTACAGCGCAACGTTCTTGCCCTTCGGGATGCTGACACGCAGATCGGCGTACGCTTGAAGTCCGCCGCGGCCTCGCCCGGTGATTCGCACTTCGTGACCGTCGCGGAACCAGCCACCGCGGTCGTGGCGTCCATGTTCCTCACCGAACGTCCCATCGTCCCGCACGCGCAGCGTCGTGTTCCAGCCGCGCCCCCACTCGGGCATCGAGATGACGTCGTCGGGGTAGATGATGCGCAGCGTCTCGCGGCCGCGCAGCGGCCCCGACTGCACCTCGAGCTTGGCTGCGTCCGCGCCGCCGCGCTGGATTTCGACGACGACGTCGCTACCCGAGCCCGCCTCGACTCGCAGCTCGCCGACGAGGTTGTAGACGGCGACGGAATCGCCTTTCAGGATCTGGCGTGAGGTTTGTGCAGCAGCTGGAACGGCGGGTGACCACAATGCAACGACCGAAACGAGCAGCAGCGAACGAGCGAGCATAGCGGCTCCACAAGGAGTTGGCACCAGTTGGATAGCGAAACGCGTACAAGGGTTGCAGCTTAGAACCATATGAAAGATTGGCTGATTTGGTTTCTCTTGGCGATCGGCCTTTTCGTCGGGGAGATGTTCACGGCGGGGTTCTGGCTCGCCTGCCTGGCGGTTGGGGCCGCGGTAGCAGGGATTGTCGGGCTCATCCCCGGGCTCGGCTTCGTCACACAGGGCATCGCGTTCGCCGTCTCCAGCATCGTGAGCATGGCCGGGTTACGTCCGCGGCTCATGCATCTGCTCCAGCTCGGCCCGGGATCGGAGCTGCGCACGGGTGTCGACGCGCTGCTGGGCAAAACGGCCATTGTGACGGAGCGCATCGGGCCTGGAGGCGCCGGCCGGGTCAAGGTGGACGGCGAGGATTGGCGCGGCGCGTCGTCGGACGCCTCCGTCATCGAGCCCGGGACGCAGGTCACGATCATTCAGGTGGATGGAACGACCCTCATGGTCGAAAAGGAGATGTAAGCGATGGGTCCTGGCACAATACTCGTGGCCGCGGTCGCGTTCGGCGTCATCGTGTTGATCTCGAAGAGCATCCGCGTGGTCCAGCAGGCACAGACGATGATCGTCGAGCGGCTCGGCAAGTACCACAAGACGCTGAGCTCCGGAATCAACTTTGTTCTGCCCCTGATCGACCGTCCCCGCTCGGTCGATTGGCACCAGACGATCGTTACGCCTGCGGGCGACAGCTACTCGCGGCGTTTCCGGACGGAGCGCATCGACCTGCGCGAGACGGTGTACGTGTTCCCGCGCCAGAACGTGATCACCAAAGACAACGTCGTCGTCGAAATCGATGCGCTGATCTATTCGCAGATCACCGATCCGGTGCGCGCGACCTATGAGATCGCCAATCTGCCCGATGCCATCGAGAAGCTGACGCAGACCACGCTGCGCAACGTGATCGGCGAGATGGAGCTCGATCATGTGCTGTCCTCGCGCGACACGATCAATGCCAAGCTGCGCGCGATTCTGGACGAAGCGACGCACAAGTGGGGCTCGAAGGTCAGTCGCGTCGAGCTCAAGGACATCAACCCGCCGCGCGACATTCGCGACGCGATGGAAAAGCAGATGCGCGCCGAGCGGGAGCGGCGGGCGACGATCATCACCGCCGACGCCGAGCGGCAGTCGCGCATTCTCGCGGCGGAGGGCATCCGGCAGTCGGAGATCAACACCGCCGAGGGTGACAAGCAGGCGAAAATCCTGCACGCCGAAGCGGAAGCTGCGGCCCGCCTGAAGGTGGCGGAAGCGGAAGCGCAGGCCATCGAGCGTATCACCGCGGCGATCAAGGGCACCGGCGGCGACCCCGCCCAGTACCTGATCGCCATCCGTTACATCGAGACGCTCAAGGAAATGGTCTCCGGTCAAAACAACAAAGTCGTCTACATGCCG
>QHUF01000073.1 GCA_003221075.1 Gemmatimonadota bacterium | reverse complement strand
AAGGTGATATTCAGCCTGGCTTGGACCGAAGCCAGCTGCGGCTGGAGCAGGACAATACGCCGCAGCTGGCTTCGGTCCAAGCCAGCTGCGGCGTATTGTCCTGCTCCAGCCGCGTAAAGAGCTGCGTGACGAAAAAGGCCTCGGGATCCAGGCCGGTCCAGTTCGTCCACGTGTGGAGATTGCGGGCCGCCAGCGTCACGGTCACCTCATCACCGCCGATCCGACGGGCAAGCTCGGGCGAGAAGGCGTAGCTCAGCGAGACCTCGCGCAGTTTGGCGAAGTTCGCGTTGTTGATCACCCAGCTCTGCGCCAGGTTGTTGCTCTGCATCTCCGCGATGTAGAGGACGTCGTAATTCTGCGGGTTGAAGTTGGCGTCACAGCGCCGAAACACCTGACACAACGCGCGCAGGTTGTTGTCGAAGTGCTTGTTACCGAGCTTGAAATCCACCAGACCGTGCACGCGCAGCCGTCCCCACAACGTCAGCGTCGTGCTGAAGGAACCTTCCCACGTCGGGTCCCACACGCCGAGAAACACCCCGCTCGCCGCCGGCGAGTTGCAGGCGACGCCGGTGGTGCCGCCGGGACCGCTGGCGCACAGCACATTAGTGGCAAGCCCTGTAGCCGAGTCGAAGTCGGCGCTGATCACCTTGCGGGCAAAGATGGCGTCGACTGGGAACCCCTTCTTGAATCCGAACGTGCTGATCGAGTCGACACCGGGGCCGAGGTCCAGCACCTTGTTGGAGTTGTGGGAGAGAGAGAAGTCGACTCGCGCATTCAGGTTGTGCGTGCGCACCGCCGTGCCGCCGAGCTGCGCTTCAAACCCGACGTTCCGGATGGCTCCGAGATTCCGGTACTGGATGCCGGGAAAGCCGGTGGACGGCGCCACGGACTGTTGCACAATCGCGTCACGCGTTTTGGCATGATAGAACGTGAAATCGACGGACACCCGGTCATCGAGCAACCCGGCCTCGAAGCCGACTTCGAGCTCCGTCCCACGCTCTGGGGCGAGGTTTGGATTCCCCACGGAAGACGGAATCACCGCGGGTCCGCCGTCGCCGCCGGTCACCGGCTGCCACGTCCGGAGCGCCGCAAACGACTCGGGTTGCTGGCCGGACTGGCCGTAGGCCGCGCGCAGTTTGAGCGTGTTGAGCGCGCCGCTTTGGCCTTCGCTGGCTACGTAGCTGGCACTCAGTTTCGGGTAGGCGACCCAATCGAAGTTCTTGCCGAAGGCGCTGTTGTTGTCCACCCGGACGGCTCCCGTCACGTACAGCTTGTCCCGCCAGGCGACCTGCTCCTGGCCAAACATGCCTACCGTGGTGTTTTCGACGAAGTCGTCGAAGCCGCGCAGCACCGCCGTACCGGCGATCGTTTCCAGGTCGGGAGCGGGGAACTGCTCGCCTTGGGCCCAGACGACGTCCACTCGCCGCCGGTAGTATTGCGCGCCGAAGCTGGATGTGGATGCGATGTCCTGCGTGACGCGCGCCTTCGCACTGGCGTTGTAATCGAGCGTCAGGTACGAGATCGTGCGCCGCTGGTCGAACTTGAGCCCGAGAGCTGCCGTGCCGGGACTGAATTGAACCCAGTTGGGCGGTAGGAAGCGATTGAGCTGCTGGCTGCCTTCGTCAGTCTGGTCCTGGCCCACGGTGAGCCGCTGGCTCAACCACCCGAGGGTGCGGTGGTTGACGGTGACGGTAGCGGTCACGCGATTGATGAGCTGCGTCGCCTGCCGCGATCCCCACTGAAACTCGGGAGGCCCGAACAGGAAGCCGCGCCGCGGGGTCAGATTGCCGAGCGTGTCGTGCACGAGCGCCGGGTCGCCAAACAGCGTGGAGAACCACACGCCGCCCGCACCTGCCTCGAAGGACTGATCGAGTTTGCTCTTCAGAAACCCAAAGGTCCCCTGTAGGTCCCAGCGGCCGCCCGGCGTGATGTTCAGGGTCGTTGTGGTCGACAGCCGTGTGTACCGATTGGTCGGCTCGATACCAAAATCTCGATCGAACATCCCACCGGCATAGTACCGGACCGTTGGCGTTCCCCCGACGAGGTTGAGTCCGTAGCCACTCGTGTAGCCGTTGGTGAACAACGGGCGCTGTACCAACCCGAGCGCATGCAGGCTGTCTTCCTGGCGTACCGCGTTCCAAGGCACGAAGGGACAGTTGGTCGTCTGTCCGGGAGCGCACACACGGTTGATCGGTTCCCGAATGCGGCCCTCGGGATTCATGAACCACTGGCTCCCCTGCCGCATGACGAACGTGAAGCGCGGGCGCTCCGCGACCTGACCGCGCTTCGTGAAGATCTGGATCACGCCGTTCGCCGCTTCGGTTCCATACAGCGTCGCGGCAGCGGGACCTCTGATGATCTCGATCCGTTCGATCATGTCAGGGTCGATGTCGTTGAGACGCGACGCGATGCCGGACCCGAATCCCTGGACGACCACCCCCGTCGCAACGTCGTTGGCTACGCGGACACCGTCGATGTAAATGAGCGGCTGATCGCTGAGCGAAAAACTGTTCATGCCCCGGATTCTGATGCGAGGGCCGGAGCCGACTTGTCCCGTCCCAGGGATCACCACGACGCCAGGGGCTCGGCTATTGATCAGGCTCGAGATGTCCGGCGCAGGAGCCAGGTTCTGGATCGCCGCGGCCTGGATCGTCGCTGCCGAATTCCCCACGGCGCGCCGCTCTTGATCACCGGCTGTTCCGGTGACGACGACCTCCGCCAGATTGATCGCTTGCTGCTGGAGGACGATACGAATGTTCGTGTCACCGACGCTCACCACCTGCGTCACCGGCCGATAGCCCAGGGCGGCGACGCGCAGGGTGACTTGCGACTCCGCGAGGTCGGCGAAGCGGAATTGCCCTCGCGCATCCGTGCGCACGGTGCTGGTGGTGCCCTGGACCGAGACCGACACGCCCGCGATGGGGCGGTTCGAGCCCGCGTCGATGATCGTTCCGGCGACGTCCTGCTGTCCTGCGAGCATAGCAGGGAGGAGCGCGAGGACGCCGGCCCCCAAGACGAAACACCGGGCAGACTTCATAATGCGACTCCGTGTCACGGGGAGAGCGCGGCAGCGGCGGGTGGGGATACCGACTTGCATACTCGATTGCATCCAATCCAGTCGCGAGCCAGTATTATGTCCGCAGTCCGGGGAGTACGCAATGCCTCAGATTTCGCCACGTTTCGGCACTACTTTCACCAGGAGCGCGGCTACGTCAGGATCACCGGAGATCACCGCCACGACTCACGAGCTGGCGCGCGTGCTTCGGCTCCGCGACGTGATTCTGATCGTCGTGGGCACCGTGATCGGCTCGGGCATTTTTCTCGTGCCCGGCGGTGTCCTCCGGGATTCGGGTGGTGACGTCGGACTGGCCCTGCTGGTCTGGATCATCGGCGGTGGGCTCTCGTTGCTCGGTGCGTTGACGTACGCCGAGCTCGGCGCCATGAATCCGCGGGCCGGTGGACTGTACGTGTACCTGCGCGACGCATTCGGCCCGCTTCCCGCGTTCCTGTACGGATGGGCGTTGTTCTTCGTGATCGGCAGCGGCTCGATCGCGACCCTGTCGGCGGCCTTCGCGCGCTACATCCAGCAGTTCGTCGTGCTCAGTGCCCCAGGCGCGAAGCTGGTGTCGCTCGCCACCATCCTGGTGGTCACCCTGGTCAACGTATGGGGCACCCGACGGGGCGCCGTCGTTCAGAATTGGAGCACGGCCATCAAGGTCGGCGCGCTGCTGCTGCTGAGTGCCCTGCTCCTCACGACGGGGAACGGGCTCGCGGCCGCGCCGGTGCGGGTGCTCGCGACGCCGCTCTCGTCGCAACTGCTACGCGGCATGGCCGTCGCGATGGTCGCGGTACTGTGGGCCTACGAGGGATGGCACTACGTCACCTTCTCTGCCGGCGAGATCGTGGAGCCGCAACGCATTTTTGCCCGCGGCATCATCGCCGGCACGGCGGCGATCGTCGTGATCTACCTGCTGGCCAACCTCGGCTACCTCGCCGCGCTTGGCCCCGCGGGCGTTGCCCAGTCGAATCGCGTGGCGGCGGACGCGGTCACCACATTGTTTGGGGGCACGTGGGGTCGACTCGTCGCGATTCCGATTCTCGTGTCGATTTTCGGCGCGGCGAACGGAATCGCGCTCACGGCTCCACGCGTGTTCTATGCGATGGCGCGCGACGGGCTGTTCTTCCGCAAGCTGGCTGAGGTGCACCCACGGTTCGGCACGCCCGCGGTCGCGATCGTGGCCGGTAGCGCGTGGACGATGGTGCTCGCGGGTTCCGGTACGTTCGAGCAGTTACTGACGTACGTGGTGTTCACCGGGTGGGCATTCTACGCGCTCGCGGCCGCTACGATCTTCGTGTACCGCCGGCGGCTACCGCACGCGGCCCGACCGTTCCGCGTGCCGGGTTATCCGCTGACCCCGGCGCTCTTCATCGTCGCAGCCAGCGGCATTGTCGTCTCTACGCTCGTGTCCCGGCCGACGCAGGCCTTGCTCGGGATCGGAATCATCTTGCTGGGGATGCCGGCGTATTGGTGGTGGCGCCGATCCAACCGAGCGGCGTAAGACCGTCGGTTTATTTCCGCTGAAAGGTGAACGTGCCTGACGGACTGCTCTGCGTCATGGCCTTCACTTGCCCGCCCTCGACCACGAACTCGATCGTAACGTCCGAGAACTCTTTGAGCTTGAACCGGTGCTGCCGCCACGGAACCAGCGCCTGGAACGGCTGTCCAGCAAACGCGAGACCGAGGATCCCATCCTCTTTGAGCACCACGGCAAAGGTGGCGCCGGTGGGTGTCACATACGTGCCGGCGTACTGCCGGAGCGTCGCCGGAGCCGACAGCTCGGCGGGGACACGCCGGACGAACGCCGCTTCGGCCTGGTCGAGCGACATCACCGCCTTGTCGATCTCGCCCTGTGGATTCGTCGTGAAGTTGACCGACCACTTGCCGTTCGCTTCGTCGTCGGGCGTGTCGAAGCGGTCATAGTGAAAGTGGGTCAACGGCAGGTCGATCTGATGAAAGCCAAAACGCAGCCCGGTGCCTTGCTTCGAGATCGCGACGACGCCGTACGCCTGATTCTCGAACTCGCCGACGAAGTCATCGAGGGGATGCGACGGACGTGTGCCCTTGACCTGGCCGCCACCCGCCTGCGCCCGCGCCGCCATGCCCGCCTGCTTCGCTTTCTTGCGCGCGTCGTTGAGCCGTTGGCTCCACGGAGTCTGCTCGAGGCCGAGCAGCCGCTCGTACACGTTGTACGACACGACGTTGTACAGCGGCGCGGCATGGTCGCCGATGACCAGGACAATCACCCCCACGCTGTCGGAGGGCATGTACGAGATCTGCGAATGGAAGCCGTTGATGTCGCCGCCGTGATAGGCCACCAGGTGACCGCGGTAGGATGCGGTCCAGCGACC
>QHUF01000072.1 GCA_003221075.1 Gemmatimonadota bacterium | reverse complement strand
AGCGGCAGCGCGACGAGCCCCACGAAGAACACGTACTGGACGAACTGCCCCAGCGTCATCGATCCCGACAGGACCGCGCGGCCGCCGACGAGAATCATGACGACCGAGATCGCGCCGATCACGAGCTGCGCAAATGCCCCGACGCCGGAGACGCCGGTCATCGTCGTCGCGACGTTGCGGAACAGCTTGTGGGCGCCGCGCGCAAAGACCAGCCGCTCGCCGCGCTCGGACCGGTACGCCTTCACGATCCGGATGCCCCCCAGCGTCTCGGCAAGGCGACCGGTCACATCGGCGTTGAGCTTGCCGCGCTCGCGAAACAGCGGCCGCAGCTTGGAGAATGCATACGCCATGCCCCCACCAAACACGCCGAGCACAAGGATGGAGATCGCCGTCAGCTTCCAGTTCAGCCAGAAGAGCACGCCCAGCGCGATGGTCGCCGTGACGAGCCCGCCGACGAGCTGCACCAGCCCTGTGCCGACGAGGTTTCGGATGCCCTCGGCGTCGGTCATGATCCGCGAGATCAGGATGCCCGTTTTGGTGGAATCGAAGTACGAGATCGGCAAGCGCAACACGAATGCCTGGATGGACTTGCGCATATCGGTGATGGCGCGCTGGGCTGCGACGCCGAGGATCTGCGACAGCCCGAACGAGGTCAGGCCGGAAATGACGGCCGCGACACCCACCGCAGCAGCGATGAGGCCGAGGAGGTCGGCGCGTTTCTGCCCGACGACCTCGTCGATGATGTAGCGCGACGACCACGGCAACACGAGGCCCGCGAGACGGCTGACCAGCATCAACGCGAGGCCAATGGCGAGCCGGTTCCGATGCTGCCAGACCAGCCGGCGAGCCTCGCGCCACGCGTTTGCGTAGTTGGGTTTGGGCTTCTTGTCTGCCACGGCGAGAAGCTTACCTGGTCCGGGAAGGCCTTACCAGCAGTCCCGTGGTGGAGACGCGCAATTCGTAGGTGGCGCCCCCTCGGGCTGTTGCGCCGATAAACGTCGCTGAGCCGTACTCGGCATCCACGAACGGCCGCAGAATCCAGTAGCTCCGCGCCAGATCGAAGGCATCGAACGGCTTCTTGTGGGCGAGCGAGTACACCGTGCGCTCGCGCGTTTGCTCGTCGCCGAGGGCTTGATAGCGTCCCGAAATGCGGTCGAGCTCATAGACCGTTTCGAGGCCGAGCAGCGTAGCGATCGGACGCCACTTCAAGACATGCGCGTCGACATACACGGCGTCACCGGCAAGATCAAACATGTGCAGGCTGCTATCTGGCAACGTCACGGTCGCGCGGAAGTGGTGCGGGCCGAGTGGCTCCGTCTTGATCGTCGCGGCGAGTGCTTCCTGGGTGAACGCCCGGTACCCATTGATCCCGACCGTAATCGCGCCGAGCAGCAGACTGGAAGTCAGCAACAACGCCGAGGCGAGAAACCCCACGAACGAGCTCAGGCGGAGACGGTTTCGCCACGCGGATGCCGAGAGGTAGATCAGCGCGACGGCGAAGAGCGTGAACCCGACCATGACGAGTCGCAGAATGCCAGTCATACCCTACACGTTACGTATCACCTGCCTCTGGCGCGAATTCCCCCTCCATATCACCTTGTCGACTCACCGAACAAAAAGGCTCATGAAGCGCTCCAACTGGATTACCTTGGCGGTCGTCGCGGCGGTGATTGCGCTCTTCTTCTATATGTCCACCGCCCGCGCCAATCAGGAATGCAGGGTTTGCGTGGAGTTTCAGGGCCGGTCCAACTGCGCCACGGCGGCGGGGTCCACGGTCGCCGAGGCCACCCAAACGGCGCACAGCACAGCGTGTGGCCCTGTCGCCCGCGGCATGAACGAAACCATTGCGTGCGGGAATCGCGCTCCACTATCCGTGCAGTGCGGCCGGCGCCGGTAGGTGGCCGATTTCTCGATGCCCCGCGTCGCCGTTCCGGCGACTTTGTTACTGGCGGGCGGTGGCCACCGCGAGGGCGAAGTTTACGTTATGGAGCGTGTGCCCCAGCACACCGGCCCCGAGACGCCGCTCGATATGCTGAATCGCCCCGAAGCGTTCTTTCCGTTTCGCCCCAAGAAGGACGGTGAGGGCGTCTTGCTGGTCGCCAAGGCACGGACTGTGACCTTGACGGTCCCACGACCCCAGGCGGAGGACTCCGTGCGACTCTCCGCCGCCAAGAAAGCCACCTTGGAAATCACGCTGGCGGACGGGTCCACATTGAGCGGATGGGCGACACTTGAGCTGCCCCAACACCACTCGCGCGTGCTCGACTATCTCAATGCCGTGGCCGAGCCGTTCTTCACTATCGCAACCAGCGATGGGGTGCTGCATCTCGTCAACCGCGCGCACGTCCTGTACGCGCGCCCGGAGGACTGATTCATGCCGGCACGGCTCGATCCCTTTCTCGACGTGATGCTGCGCGAGCGCGCCGATCAGCTGTATCTGCTGCCCGACGAGCCGGTTACGCTGGTCAAGGACGGCAAGCCGCGTAAAGTCTCCAAACAGCCGCTCACCGATCAGCACATCTACGCCCTCATGGTCGAAGTCGCACCGCCGGAGGCCGCGGACAAGATCGACCAGCAGTCGGAGACGGAGTTCGACTACGCCGGGGCGAACGGCCTGGTGCGCGTGAGAATCGTCCCGGAGGGGGGGCGCCTGACCGCGGTCATCTCCGCCGTTCGCCGGGCATCACAGGAGGGCGGCGCGATGCCGGTGGTGCAGCCTCCGGTGCCGACGACCGGCAAGCGTCCGGCCGCACAAGCGGCATCTCCCGCGCCCACGCCCACCGCCCCTTCCCCGGCCGCCGGGAAGCAGGCTGCGCCGGCGAAGGCGCCGCGGGCATCGGTCATCGCCGCCGCGCCCATGGTGGACAGTCCCGTATCCTCGCCGGGCGACCTCCCGGGCGAGTTCGGGTCGTCGGAGTTCCAGGCCGCCGAGCAAAAGCTCGGCAAGCTGCTGCGCGCCCTCGTGCAGGCGAGCAGCTCCGATCTGCATCTCCGGGTCGGCGAGCCGCCGATGTTCCGGACCCATGGCGAAATCAAGCGACAACCTGGCTCCGGGCTCAGCGTGAACGACCTCGAGCTGCTGGTCCTATCGATCATGCCGGAGCGCAACCGCGGCGAGTGGAAGGAAACGGGCGACACCGATTTCGCCTACGAGATCGCCGGCCTGGCGCGATTCCGGGTCAATGCCGCGCGCGATCGCAAGGGTCCGGTGGCTGTGTTCCGCGTGATCCCGGCCAAAGTCGTGACCGTGGAAGAAATGGGCTTGTCCGACGAAGTGCAGAAGCTCTGCTATCTCAAGAAAGGGCTGGTCCTGGTGACCGGTCCCACCGGGTCCGGCAAATCCACGACCCTGTGCGCGCTGGTCGACCTGGTGAACCGCACGCGCACCGATCACATCATCACGATCGAGGACCCGATCGAGTTCGTGCATGAAAACAAGAAATGCCTGATCACGCAGCGGCAGGTCCACGTGCACACCGACAGCTTCAAGTCGGCGTTGCGCGCGGCGCTGCGCGAGGATCCCGACATCGTGCTCGTCGGCGAAATGCGCGACCTGGAGACGATCGCGATCGCGATCGAAACGGCGGAGACAGGACATCTCGTGTTCGGGACGCTGCACACGACGACCGCGTCGTCGACCGTCGACCGCATCATCGATCAGTTCCCGGCCGACCGCCAGGCGCAGATCCGCGTGATGCTGTCGGAATCGCTGAAGGGCGTGATCTCGCAAACGCTCTGCAAGAAAGTCGGAGGTGGCCGGGTCGCGGCACGTGAGATCCTGCTCACGACGCCGGCCATCTCGAACCTGATCCGCGAGGGCAAGACGTTCCAGATCCCGTCGATCATTCAGACGAGCCGCAAGCTCGGCATGAATACACTGAACGACGCACTGCTCGAGCTCGTCGAGAAGAAAGTGATCGACCCCGACGAGGCCTACATGCGCTCGGTCGAGAAAGCGGGACTGGTTGCCAGCCTCAAGGCCAAAGGCTTCAAGGTGACGTTGACCGCAGAAGGTTGAGTATCCCTTTCTTTGGAGGGTGTATGCGATTTTGCCGCCTAGCCGTCCGCATCACCGGCCTCGCCATCATCGCCGCCGCCGGGGCGTGCTCCGACACGGGTCCCACGACCGGACCGGCACCTACACCACTCATCCGGCCGCAGCAACCGCCCGATATGGCCTCGCTGACCCGCGCGCTGCCGGGCTTCGGCGGACTCTTCGTCGATCACGGCGTGCCCACCGTCTACCTCACCGATCCTAGGCAGCGCGGCCTGGCCGAGCAGCTGCTGGGTGGCTTCGCGCGCGCTCGCGGCGCGACGGGAATCCGCGTCCTCGCCGCACGCTTTGCCTATCGTGATCTGGACAAGTGGTTCCAGCAGGTATCGAACGACGCGTTTGCGCAGGGCGGCGTGGTCTTCGTCGATCTCGACGAAGCCGCCAATCGCGTACTCGTCGGCGTCGCACGCGGCTCATCTCACGCCAACATCCGGAGTCTCGCCGCGCGGCTCGGCGTTCCAGCCGAGGCGCTGACGGTACGCGACGTGGAGCCGATCCACCAACTGGCAGGACTGCAGGATCAGGTTCGGCCGGTCGTGGCGGGTCTGCAAATCAACTTCCCCGGCTTCCTCTGCTCGCTCGGCTTCAATGCCGTGAGTGGCGGCCAGAACTCGTTCGTGACGGCGTCGCATTGCACCACCACACAGGGTGGCGTCGAGGGAACGCAGTACTTCCAGTCGCTGTCCAGCCAGCCGAACAGCTTCATCGGGACCGAGGTTGCCGACCCTCAATACGTTCGCAGCAAGGGCAAGAACAGCGTCTGCCCCAAAGGGCGGCGCTGCCGCTTCAGCGACTCGGCGCGGGCCGCTTACGCGCCCGGCGTGCCGTTTACGCTGGGTGGCATCGCGCAAACGAGCGGCCCCAACAACGGCTCGGTGGACATTACGGGAACGTTCACGATCGTAGGCGAAGGTGGTGAAGTCGTCGGCGACGTCGCGAACAAGGTCGGCCGCACGACCGGCTGGTCGCAGGGCGTCATCACCAACACCTGCGTCAATGTCGGTGTGTCGGGCACGAACATCGTCCAGCTCTGTCAAAACCTCGTGACCGCCGGCGTCGGCCCCGGCGACTCCGGCTCGGATGTGTTCTTCGATACCGGCTCGGGCGTGAATCTGCTTGGCATCCTCTGGGGCGGGAATGGGGCGGGCACGCAGTTCGTGTACAGCCCCATCGCGAACGTCGAGCAGGAGCTCGGACCGCTGACGACGTTCTGAACCCGCTCGAGCTCAGTCTCTCCGTAGCACCACGGGCGCGCGTCAACCGACGCGCGCCCGTTAGGCTGCGGCTCCGCAATGTCTCTAGCCGCCCGGTCGAAGCGCATTTTCTCGGCCGCACTATCGTCTTCGATATCGTCGTCGCGCAGGGCGACGGCACGGTCGTGTGGCGGCGGCTGGA
>QHUF01000196.1 GCA_003221075.1 Gemmatimonadota bacterium | reverse complement strand
CGTACATCGCGAGCATTCTCAAAGAATCAAAGGAGTTTGGTGTTGAGGTCTCCAACATAAAGACTGATTACGGCGTCGCGATGAAACGGTCGCGGCGCGTGAGTGATCAGAACTCGAAGGGCGTCGAGTTCCTGATGAAGAAACACAAGATCACCGTCATCAAAGGCACGGGCGTGGTGCAGCCCGGCAAGAAGGTGAAAGTCGGCAAAGACGTGTACGAAGCGAAGAAAGCCGTGGTCATCGCCACCGGCTCGCGCGTGAAGGGCATTCCGCAGATCGGCCTGGAAATCAACAAGACGACGGTGATCTCGTCGGATGAAGCGCTGCTGCTCGAGCGGGTCCCGGACACGCTCGCGATCATCGGCGCCGGCGCCGTCGGGATGGAGTTCGCCGACATTTTCCAGGCATTCGGCGCGAAAGTCACGCTTATCGAAGCCCTGCCGCGTATCCTCCCGATCGAGGACGCGGAATCGTCCGATGTGCTCGCCAAGAGCTACCGCAAGCGCGGGATCGACGTCATCGCCGGCGCCAAGGTCACAAAAGCCACCGTCGGCAAAGACAAAGTGACGCTCGATATCGAGGCCGGAGGTGAGAAGAAGCAGGTGACGGCCGGGGCGGTCCTGATGGCCGCCGGGCGCGCCGTGAACACCGAAAACATCGGCCTCAAGGAATGCGGCATCCAGCTGACCGATCGCGGCTTCATCAAGGTGGACAAGAATCTCCAGACGACGGCCCCGGGCTACTATGCGATCGGCGACGTGGCGGGACCGCCCATGCTGGCGCACAAGGGATTCCGGGAAGGGGCCGTGGTCGCCGAGATCATCGCCGGCCAGAAGCCCCACCCCATCAAGTACGACAACGTGCCGAGCGTGACCTATTGCCATCCCGAGGTCGCGAGTATCGGGCTGACGGAAGATCAGTGTAAGGAGCAGAAGCTCGATTACGTGGCCGGCAAGTTTCCGTTCTCCGCGAACGGCCGGGCCCGCGGCACGGGTGAGACGGAAGGCTTCGTGAAGATCCTGCGCGACAAGAAGTACGGCGAGATCCTCGGCGCGCACATCGTCGGTGCGCACGCGTCCGAAATGATTCACGAGCTCGCGGTGGCGCGCGAAAACGAATACACCGTCGAGGAAATCGATCTCGCGATTCACGCCCATCCCACGATGTCGGAAGCGGTCGGCGAGGCGGCGCTCGATTCACTGGGCCGGGTCCTGCACATTTGAGCAACGAATCGGTCAAGGACCCGCTCGCCCTCGGGCTTGGCTCCCTCGCGTCGGGCGTGGGATTCGGCGGCGCCTGTATGACCGTGTCGCAGATTGTCGTGGCGCTGAATCAGGACCGGTACGACGTGAATGGCTACATTCTGGCCGCCGGACTGTTCACGTCGCTTGGCGTGGGCGGGATGTGTGGATGGTACCGCAGCTACCAGCTGGAGAACATCTGGCAGCAAGGCGTAATTGCGGTGCTTGCCGCAGTTGGCGCGATTCTGATCGGTTTTCTCGCGGCACCCATCGATAAGTTCTTTGGCGTTGTGGGAATGAGCGTCTGGTTCCTGGGGAACCTGGTGCTGGGCATCTTGGCGACGCGGTGGGCTATCCAAGGCAGGGGCGACGAGGGAAGCGGGACGGGTACCGCATGAACGCGCTGCGCGTCATTCAAGCGGGGTCCGTCCCTTACCAGGAAGCGCTGGAGTGGCAGCGTACGCTCGCCGAGGATCGCATTGCGGGCCGCCTGTCTCACGATGTGTTGCTGCTGCTCGAACATCCTCCCGTCGTGACGCTGGGACGGAATTCTCACGCCGCGCATCTGCTCCAGCCTGCCGGGATCGAGGTCTTTGAAGTGGAGCGCGGCGGCGACATCACGTTTCACGGCCCCGGCCAGCTGGTCGGCTATCCGATCCTCGATCTCCGCGCGTACAAGCAAGACCTGCACTGGTACCTGCGCACGCTGGAGCAGGCATTGATCGACGCGCTCGGCATTCTCGGTATCCCCGCCGAGCGCAACCCAGGATTCACGGGCGTCTGGACTCGCGGCAAGAAGATCGCGAGCATCGGCATTCACGTGAAGCAGTGGGTCACCTGGCACGGGTTCGCTCTCAACGTCACGACCGATCTGGCGCACTTCGATCGGATCGTGCCGTGCGGCATTCAGGGTGTGGAAATGACGTCGGTAGACCGGGAAGCGGGACGGGGGACGGGGGACGGGCTGTGGCAGGAGAGTGTCGATGCCGTGGTGAAGGGATTTGAGAACGTGTTCCAGGTAAATCCCATTCTAAAGAATGGGCCCAGTGAGGCGCTGCGCTTAAGCGCAGTGTTGAACCGGGCCCACGCTTGAGCGTGGGAAATCCAAGAGTTCCTCCAGGCCAAATCCAAACCACCAAATGGCCGGTCCTGCACTACGGCGACGTGCCCGACGTGGACACGTCGAAATGGACGTTTCGAGTCTCCGGCATTGTGGAGCGCCCGTTCTCGCTGACCTGGGACGAGTTTCTGGCTCTCCCGCGCAAGACGGTGCAGTGCGACATCCATTGCGTCACCACGTGGAGCAGACTCGATAACACGTTCGAGGGTGTGCCGGTCCAGGACCTGCTCCAACGTGCGGGCGTGAAGCAGGAAGCGAAGTACTGCCTCGTCGTCGCCGAGCAGGAATTCACGACCAATCTGCCGCTTTCCGACCTCGACCGGCCCGAGAATCTCATTGCGCTGAATTGGGCGGGCGAACCGCTGACTCCTGAACACGGTTGGCCCGCGCGGTTGCTCGTGCCCCACCTGTACTTTTGGAAGAGCGCGAAGTGGGTGCGCGGCTTCGAGCTGTTAGACGAAGATCTACCGGGATTCTGGGAGCAGAACGGCTATCACATGCGCGGCGATCCGTGGAAGGAAGAGCGGTACGGCGGCCGCGGGCTGACGCAACACGAGATCAACAAGTTCCGCAACGCGAGTAAGAAGCACCTCTAGGCGAGCAGGGCCTCGACTTCGTGGGCCGCGTCCTGCTGGTAGCGGCTCTCTTCATTTAGTTCCCGCGCCAGCACACCAAGGCTTTCACCCACGCCAATGCCCTGCGCCGCCTGCCAACGGCTGAGGGCCGCGCTCGCCTCCTGCAGACGCTGCGTGAGCAGATCTCTGCCCCGCTTGCAGCGTTCGAACGCGTCGCGCCAGCGCGGAGAGTGGTCGGGCAGCGTGTTCTGCTGCGCCGCGAAGGCGTCGAGGTGCAGTTCCAGACCATGAAGCTGGCGCGCAGCCTCGCCCGCGGCCGACACCAACGGACCGGCCTGAGCGGCCGGAGGAACCGCCGCCGCCCGCCGGAGCAGGTCGAGTAACAGGATGCGAGCCTGGCCGTCCGGCAGCTGAGCCAAAATCCGTTCAGCCGCGCGGCTCCACTCCGGCGTACGGCGTGCCAGCACCGCGGCGGCGGCGAGGCCGGCTGCCACGATGGGGGTGGTGATGAACAGCACCGGAGTCGCAGCCAGGAATCCGGCGGCAGTTCCGCCGATCACCACCGCCCCGAGTAGCGGCAGGATATCGGAGGGGACCGGCGCGCGCCATGCAACCGCCGCGGTCATCGCGCCTCCGCAATCTGCGCGAGCGTTGCCCGCGCGCTTTGCGTCCAACCGTCGTTCTCGTGGTAGTACTTGAGGAAGGCCGTCAGGTTTTTCGCGGCGAGGTCTGCTTCACCCAGGGCGAATTCAGCCATCCCGGCGTGGTACAGCGCCATGTAGTGATTGGGCCAATAAGAAATGACGAGCTCCATGATCGGCCCGGCGGACCGGTTGTCTCCCGCATCCGCAACAGGATGCGCGATGTCGAACACGATGCCTGCCGCGCGGTAGCGATCAGCCTCCGCCAGTCGATCGATGATGGCACGCGCGGAGTCGATTTTTCCCGCCAGGGCGTAGCAGGCTGCACTCAGGCCCTGCCCTTCGAGCGTCGCAGGCGCGGGATGACGGCTCTGCACGATCTCCACTTCAACGGCATTGCAGAACGGCTTCATCGCCGCGAACCATTGCGAAGCCGATCCGTCGAACGCCGCGGTCATTGCTGTGGACTGACTCGGGGGCTGGAAACGCCGCGTCTGGTGGCGCAACACGACGACCCCGCAGACCGCGAGGTAACCGAAACCGACGAGGTACAGAGTTCGCTGCATGGGCATTGAATATGAAGGACGTCTTGGCGGGGGGTCTGTGCACAAGCTCACATGCGGCCGGCACCTCCCAGGAGGTCGTAAAACCGCCGGAACACCTCGATGCCGTCCCACAGCTGCTTCAAATCGAGCTTTTCGTTCGGCGCATGCAGGCGGTCATCCGGAAGCCCGATGCCGGTGAGAATCACGGGCGCCCCGGCCGATGCCAGCGCCGGCACGACAGGGATCGAGCCGCCGGCGCGCGCCGGCACGCTGGCACGCCCCGTGACCTCCTTGAAGGCCTCACCCAGCAGCTTGAACGCGGGGTGGTCGACTTTGATCTGCGCCGGATCGGCGCCGTGGAGAAACCGCACAGTCGCGGTGACATGCTTCGGCGCAAGTCGTTGCACCGCCGCGGCGAGCTGTCGCTCGACCGTCGCCAGCTTCTGGTTGGGCACGAGCCGCATGCTCACCTTCGCGGTCGCCTCGGCGGGAATGACGGTCTTCGCGCCTTCGCCCGTAAAGCCGCCCAGGATGCCGTGGATCTCGAACGTCGGCAGCGCCCAGAGGCGCTCGAGCACCGAGTACTTCTTCAAACCGACAAGGGCTTTCCCTTGCACGCGCTTCTGCAGGAAGTCCTTCTCGGTGAAGGGAAGCTTTTTCCAGGCGGCAAGCTCAGCCTTGGACGGCCGCTTCACCGGCGCGTAGAAGCCGGGGATGTTGATCTTCCCATCCTCGCCCTTCAGCCGGGTGAGCAGCCGGCCCAGCTCCTCGTGGGCGTTCGGGGCCGCACCGCCGTATTCGCCGGAGTGGA
>QHUF01000195.1 GCA_003221075.1 Gemmatimonadota bacterium | reverse complement strand
TGTTTCAGTACGGTCAACCGCGAATCTTCTTTGCAATGGCTCGCGACGGCTTGCTGCCGCCGTGGGCGGCAAGGATCTCCGCCAACCGCCGTGTTCCCTACATCACCACTATCGTCACGGGTGTCTTTGTTGCGGTGTGGGCCTTGATCGGGGATGCGAACGAAACGTACAACCTGACGAACATCGGAACACTGTTTGCGTTCGCGCTCGTCTCGGCGGGTGTGTTGGTGCTGCGTCTCACTGAGCCTGCCCGACCTCGGCCCTTCAGGGTTGCGTGGGTGTGGGTGGTCGCGCCGCTCTCCGTCGTGCTGTGCGTCTACGTGATGTTCGGGTTGCCGGGGGAAACGTGGATTCGTTTCGCGGTGTGGCTGGCCATTGGGCTGGCGCTCTACGTGGGGTACGGCTTCAAGCACAGCAAAATTCGACAGCGGGAGCGACCTTAGTGCGCCAGCAGCTGCGCCGCCAGGCGCAGCGCGCCCGCTGGGGAATCGACCTGGGCCCCGCCTTCCGAAAGCCGCGCACGGGGCAGGTCGGTGGCGAGGTTGGCACGCAACGCGATCAGGAGCGGTGAGCCGGGCCGCAGCAAGCCGCCGGCGGTTGCCATCTTGATCTGATCCGTCCCCGAGAAGTGACGTAAAAGCACCCGCACCAGCTGCGACAGCTCTGCGGCCGCTTCCTCGACAATCTGTTGTGCGACGGTCTCGCCTTCGCGCGCGGCATTCAGGACATGCGGCGCGAGCGACGCAACCTGTGCCGGCGTCGCGGTGGTGGTCCACCGGATCAGATCGTCGAAGGTCTGCAGGCCCAACGCGACGAGCAAGCGCTCCAGCAATGTCGAGGACTCTTCGAGGCCGTCGTGCGCGCGCGCCGCGGCCGCCAGCGCCCGGCGCCCCAGCCAATAGCCACTGCCTTCGTCACCGAGCTGCCAGCCGTGGCCGCCGGCGCGATGCAGCCGTCCATCCGCGCCGCGGGCATGGGCGATCGAGCCGGTGCCGGCATTGACCAGGATGCCGGGCCCATCCCCGAACGCGGCCGCGAGCGCGATTTCGGTATCGCCGCGCACATCGACGCGTGCGGCGACCCCCGCGGCCGCAATCGCGGCTGCGAGCGCCTCTTGCTCCGGGGGACGACCGGCGCCGGCCGCTCCGACGAGCGCGAGACTGGCGGGGAGCGTGACCTTGGCCTGCGTGGCCGCCCGGCGCGCGACGTCGAGGACGACCGCCGCCGAGCGTTCGGCGCCCCCGGGTCGCATCGCAGAGCCGGGACCGTCGGCGCGGGCGAGGACTCGACCGTGGCGATCGCCAACAGCGACGGCTGTATGGGAGCCGCCGCAGTCGATGCCTAAAAGGACGGCCGGATGGGCGGATGGGCGGATGGGCGGTTCGGTCATGTCGTTCCGCCTATCTGCCCAGCCGCCCATCGGCCCGACACCAGCGACGAGATCATCCCCACCAGCACCGTCACCGCCGTCCCCAGCGGCACGTACCACCACCACGAGAGTCCAGGGAGCCAGTGCAGCGGGAAGTGGGGAATCACTGCGCCCAAGACGACCGGTGACATGACGATGACGCTTCCAACAATCGCGACGATCACGTCGATCTGGCGTGTTCGCGGCCACGCCCCACCGAGGATGTACGTCCCGAGCAGGCTGCCGTAGGTGAGCGACGCGATGCTGAGTGCCAACTGCACGACGGGCGTCTCTCGATCGCCGATAAAGGCGATCGCACCCGTCACGAGCACCGCAGTCCAGACGAGCGTAAGCCAGCGTCCGACCCACAACAGGTGTTTCGGGTCGTGTCGGCCGCTAAGGGGAGCGTAGAAATCGTGGGTGGAAGCGGAGGCGAGCGAGTTGACCGCTGAGGCATGGCTGCTCATCGCGGCGGCAAGGATTCCTGCGACAACGAGCCCGGCGAGCCCGGTGGGAAGTTGCGTGATCACGAACCTTGGATAGATCGCGTCGCTTCGCATGAGACCGTCATCCGCGCCAGCGAGCCAGAGGCTCGTGCCCACTAGGAGGAAAAGGGCGAACTGCGCGATGATGAACACGCCGGACCCGATGAGTGCCCGCTGCGCGTCTCTCAGTCCCCGCGCGGCCAGGAGCCGCTGGACGATCAGGTGATCGGTGCCGTGCGATGCGGCGGCCAGAAGTCCGCCACCCACCAACCCGCCCCAGAACGTGAAAAGGATCTTGAAGGAAGGCCGAAAGTCGAGCACTGCGAGTTTCCCGGCATCCCACGCGCGGGCGAACCCACCCACGCCGCCTGCAAGATGCATTGCAACGATAAGCGTCGCGATCCCACCCAACAGATAGACGCCCAACTGGATGACGTCCACCCACACGACGGCGCGCAGGCCGCCCACCCAGGTGTAGAGGAGCGTCACGATGCCGATCGCCAGGATCCCGATCGCGAGGGCCTTGTCGGTGGGGCTTCCGTACGTGATGAGGGCGAGCGGAATCGCTGTCGCGAAGATCCGGACGCAATCGGCCAAGGCGCGTGTCACGAGGAAGACGCCGGAGGCCGTCCGCCGTGCTGCGCTTCCGAAGCGCCGCTCCAGACGCTGGTACGCGGTGTCCTGGGTTCCTTCGAAGTATCCTGGGAGCAGGAGCTTTGCGACGCCGATCCGACCGACCAAATAACCAAATGCGATCTGCAAGAACGTGAGATCCCCGCGCGCCGCGAGCCCCGGCACCGAGATCACTGTGACGGCCGACGTTTCCGTGGCGACAACGGACAGCATCAAGGCCCACCAGGGAAGTCCGCGATGACCGAGGAAATAGTCGGAGGCATCGCGCTGGCGGCCCGCGAGTAGCAAGCCAAACACGATGACCGCGGCGAAGTACGCGAAGATGACCGCGACGTCGAGCGGTCGCATACGAACTAGACGCTGAGACGCCTAGAAATAGAAAAGGGCCCGCGACCTGCGCGGGCCCTCACGACTAAGTCAGAAAGGATCAACGCTCAGACCGTGAACGACGATCCGCAGCCGCAGCCGCCGGACGCGTTCGGGTTCTCGAACGCGAAGCCGGATTCCTGGAAATTGCTCTTGTAGTCGATGACCACGCCGTTGAGATACTGCGAGCTGAATTCGTCGACAAACAACCGCACGCCCGCGCTCTCGATGACGACGTCATCGGCCGCTGGTTGCTCCTCGACGTTCAAGCTGTAGCGGAAACCCGAACAACCGCCGGGCAGCACGGCGACCCGCAGCCCAGCCGACTCGGGCGAGGCTTTCTCTTCGGCCAGGAATTTCTTGACCTCTTCGCCCGCCCGTTCGGTGAGCGTCAGCGTAACCGATTTCTGGGTAGTCCCCATCATATCCTCCAGTCTGGCAGCAACTTAGAAGGTCACTGCGAGCCTGTCAACCGGGTCGGGACGCTTGCCTAACTCCCAGACGCGCCCCCAATTGGAGGCCCATGCGACTGACCATCATCGACTGGCTGATCATCGGACTGTATTTCGCGTTCAACATCGGGATCGGGTTTTACTACAAAGCCCGCGCCGGCAAGAGCACGGCGGAGTTCTTCCTCTCCGGGCGCAACGTGCCGTGGTGGCTAGCCGGGACATCGATGGTTGCGACGACATTTGCCGCGGATACGCCGCTCGCTGTCACCGGTTTCGTGGCGAAGAACGGTATCGCGGGGAACTGGGTCTGGTGGAGCTTCCTGATGAGCGGGATGCTCACGGTGTTCTTCTATGCGCGGCTGTGGCGCCGGGCACAGGTGATGACGGACGTCGAGTTCGCCGAAATCCGCTATGCCGGAAAGCCCGCGGCATTTCTGCGCGGCTTTCGCGCCTTGTATCTCGGGATTCCGATCAACTGCATCATCCTCGGCTGGGTCAATCTCGCGATGGTGAAGATCCTCCAGCTGATCTTCGGCATTACCAAGGTCGAGGCGCTCATCATCGTGCTCGGAATGATTGTGCTCACCTCGGCGATTTCGACGCTCTCTGGTCTATGGGGTGTGCTCGTCACCGATGTGTTCCAGTTCGTGATCAAGATGTCGATGGTCATCATCCTCGCCGTTTTTGCGGTCAACGCTGTGGGCGGTATTGAGGCGATGAAGACAAAGTTGGCGGATGCGGGTCGCGGCGATGCGTTGAACATTGTTCCGGCGGTGGGCTCGCTGTGGATGCCGATGATCACATTCTTCGTCTACATCGGCGTCAACTGGTGGGCGACTTGGTACCCCGGCGCCGAGCCCGGTGGCGGCGGTTACATCGCCCAGCGGATGTTCTCGGCCAAGCGTGGCCGTGGATTCTCGTGGCCCTGGCATCGCTGATTCTGTATCCGGGTCTTGCGGATCCGGAGACCGGCTACATCCGCGTGATGATCGATCATCTGCCGGCGGCGTTACGAGGTCTGATGGTCGCCGCGTTCGCGGCTGCGTACATGTCGACGATCGCGACTCAGCTGAACTGGGGCGCGAGCTATTTGGTGAACGACTTCTACCGGCGGTTTTGGAAGCGTGATCGGACCGACGCCCATTACGTGATGGCATCCAAGGTGGCGACGGTGGTGTTGACGCTCATCTCCGCACTCGTGACACTCAAACTGGAATCCATCGCCGGGGCGTGGAAGCTGCTGATCGTGACGGGCGCGGGGACGGGTGGCGTGCTGCTCCTGCGCTGGTACTGGTGGCGCATCAATGCGTGGAGCGAGGTCTCGGCGATGGTGTGCGCGTTCGTGGTCTCACTCTTCTTGCAAATCGCTTTCGGTTTGGACAAGGACAGGCCGATCGACTTCGCCCATATCATGCTCATCACAGTCGCGATCACAACAGTCGTATGGCTGGCCGTGACGTTCCTCACCAAACCGGAGCCGCGGGAGACGCTCGTCGCGTTTTACCGACGCACCCGGCCGTCGCGTGTCGGGTGGGCACCAATCGCCGCGCAAGCGCCCGACGTGAAGGTGGCTGGCGGCGGGTTGTCCAATCTGCTCGACTGGATCGCCGGGTTAGTGTTGGTATACGGCGTGCTCTTCGGCGTCGGCAAGTTGTTGCTTCACGAAACATTGCCGGGACTGGTGCTGCTTGCGGTCGGAGCGTTGGGCGGCTTCGTGATCTACCGCGACTTATCGCGCCGCGGTTGGGCTACGGTGGTGGAGTAAGCGCGTCGTTCACGAGGTCGGCCACGCGCCGGCGCACCTGAAAGATCTTCGTGTTGGCGCGCGTGGGATTCACGCGGTTGGTCAGCAGTACAATGAAGAGATTGCGGTCGGGGTCGAACCAGATGGACGTACCGGTGAAACCGGTATGGCCGAATGCGTTCGGCCCCATTTTCGTTCCCGCGCTCGAGTTCTCGGACGGTGTGTCCCAGCCAAGAGCGCGCGAGGAGCCAGGGGGAATCCCCTGTTTGTGAGTGAAGTCGCGTACGTGAAGTGAATCGATCGTTCTCAGCCGGAGCAGCCATGTCGCGAACCGTGCGAGATCCGGCGCGGTGCTGAACAGCCCCGCATGACCCGACACGCCTCCCAGCCGTCCGGCATTCTCGTCATGCACCTCGCCGCGCAGTACGCGATGACGAAACACGGTGTCGTTCTCGGTCGCTGCGATCCGGCGGCGCCAACTCTCCGGCGGCAAATAGCGCGTTGACGTCATCCCCAGCGGTCCAAACAGCCGAGCAGCCAGGAAATCATCGAGCCGTTCACCGGACACAGCTTGGACGGCCTGGGCCAGGACCATTGCCCCGAGGTCAGAATAGACGAACGTGTCGCCCGGTTGCCGCAGCAGCGCCGTGGTATCGACAAGCGCGAGCGCTTCCTCACGCGTTTTTGCTTCGGCGTATAGCGGTCGCCAGGCCGGCATCCCCGAAGAGTGTGTGAGCAGATGGCGAATCGTGACCCGGTCTTTGTTGGCCCCTTGAAACGCGGGGACGTAACGCTGAGCGGGAGCATCCAGATCGAGCTTGCCTGAATCGACCAACATCATCGCCGCAGTCGTGAGTCCAATGACCTTCGTCAGCGACGCGAGATCGTAGATCGTCTCGGTCGTCACGGGCCGCTTGTCATCCGCGTCGTAGTGGCCCACCGCAGCGAGGAGGACGACACTATCTCCATAGCCGACCGCGATGGTCGCGCCGGGAAACGCGCTATCCACCTGCGACCGCAAATAGTCGACGACCGGCTGAAACCGGCCGTACGACTGCTGCTGCATCGTGATCGACGGAACCGGGCGCGGCTGCCCGCAGGCCACGGTTGCCAACGCGAGCAGCGTGAGGCCCTTCGCCGCCGTCACGGGATGATCACGTGTGCCGGCGGCTTCACCGGCGGCAGCGTGGAGTCAGAAACGGTCAGTCCCGCACCGATCGGATACGCCGGCGGGATGCGGATCGGCAGTTTCCCGCGCACCGGCGACCAGCCGAGCAGGACGCGCGCCGCGGCGCGCTCGGCGGGCCGCACACCGCTCCAGGCGATCAGGTACGACTTCACCGTCGGAGTCTGATTCAAGAGATAGGGACTGCCGAGCGAAACTAGCACGGTCGGCTTCGCTGAATCCGTCACCGTGATGAGGCGCGCGAGCGAGTCGGGCAGTGCGATACTGCCCTTGGCGGCGATCGGCCGCACGTTCATCGCGAAAATCACGGTTGGTGCGCGCCCGATGACGACGCGCGCCGAATCGTAGGACGCCGTTCCCGACATCGGCCAGAGCCGGAAGAAGCCGACCGTGTCGCCGCCGGCGCGCATCAGCTCGAGCATGCGCTGCCCGACATAGCTGTTCAGCTCGTCGCCGTAGGCAATGATGGCCATGCGGCTGCGGTTCGCGCGCAGCCGCGCCACGATACCGCTGGTGTCCCGCACGAGGGTCAGGGACCGTTGCGCGATGTCGTCCGCGGCATCCTGGAACGTCCTGGACCCGACGATACGCGCGATCGAATCGAGCGGCACGGTCCGCCGACCGAAGAGGCCCAGGGCATGAGCAAGAGATCGGAGCCCGCCTCGAACGCGCGCACCGCTGCTTCGCCGGCGCCGTACTTGGCGACGATCGCGCCCATTTGCAGTGCGTCCGTTACCACGAGCCCCTTGAACTTGAGCGAGTCACGCAGCACTCCCGTCAGCATCGCGGCAGACAGCGTCGCGGGCGTCTCGCCGGTGAGTGCCGGAAAGGCAATGTGCGCGCTCATCACCACCTGCGCGCCGGCGTCGATCCCCGCACGAAACGGCACGAGCTCGACAGAGTCGAGCCGAGCGTAGTCGACGCGAATCGCGGGGAGGCCGATGTGCGAGTCCGCATCCGTGTCGCCGTGGCCCGGGAAGTGTTTCAGCGTGGCGAGCATCCCGTTGTCTTGCAGCCCGCGCACGTAGCCGCGGACGAGGCGGGCGACGGCCTTCGGGTCCTCCCCGAACGAGCGGGTGTTGATGATCGGATTGAGCGGGTTGTTGTTGACGTCCGCGTCCGGGGCGAAATTCACGTGGATGCCGACGGCGCGCCCCTCGATTGCGGCGACCCGGCCGATCGTGTAGGCGTCGCGCTCGTTGCCCGTCGCGCCGGCGGCCATGATGTAGGGAAACGCCGTGGCACCCACGACGCGCATTGCGGCGCCCCACTCGAGATCGGCCGAAACGAGTAGCGGCAACCTGGAACGGCGCTGCAGCGTATTGAGCTTCGCCGCGATGTCGTAGGGTGAGCCGACGGAGATGATGATGCCGCCGACCTCGAGCGTATCGACCCAGCGCGTCGCGATCTGGAAGGCGGAATCGTCCAGCGCCATGTAGTTTCCGCCCAGCCAGGGCACGATGAGCTGGGCCACTTTCTGGCGCGTGGTCAACTTCGCCAAGACCGCGTCGGTGACCGGTTGCGGCGGACGAGGAGCGGCGGTCCGTCCGCCACAGGCGGCCACGAGCGTAACGATCAGGAGTCTATGCGCGCGCATCGTCTCGTTTCGATTGTGTTGGGGATTGCCTGTTCCAGCGGAACACGCGTCCCGTCACCTGCCGCCGCCCAGGTGCGGCCAGGCATCGAAGTCCTGCTGTCCGATTCGGCACACCTGATTGCCGGCAAGCGCCTCGGCCTGCTGACGAATAACACCGGCGTTGATCGCCTTGGTCGTCGAGATGTGGATCTCCTGCGCACGGCTCACGGCGCACGGCTTACGGTTTTGTTCAGTCCCGAGCACGGCTTTCGCGGCACGGAAGATCGTTCCGGGCTTCCCGACGGCAGGGATTCCGTCAGCGGTCTTCCAATCTACAGTCTCTATGGCGGATCGCGTACTGCCTCGCGCGCGGCGGTCGATTCCATCGACGTGCTGCTGATTGACCTGCAGGACATCGGCGCGCGGTACTACACCTACATCGGGACGGCCGTGCAGCTGATGCGCGATGCAACGCGCGCCGGCAAACGCGTGATCATTCTCGATCGTCCCGATCCCGTCGGTGGGACGGCGGTGCAGGGCAACGTGCGCGCGCGGGCAGGCGATCCCGATTCCGCGTTCTCGGGGTTCATGCCGGTGTCGATGCGGTACGGCATGACCCTCGGCGAGCTGGCCCGCCTCGCCAACGACGCTCTGGCAATCGGCACCGATCTCGTCGTAGTGCCCGCGGCCGGATGGAATCGTGCGATGCTGTATGACCAAACCGGCTTACCGTGGATCAAACCGTCTCCCAACATGCCCGACCTCGAGAGCGCGTTGCTCTATCCCGGTACCTGTTTGTTCGAGGGGACGAATGTGTCGGTGGGTCGCGGGACTCGGACAGCGTTCCGGGTCCTGGGGGCCCCGTGGCTCGGCAGGGATTCCGTCAGCGGTCTTCCAATCTACAGTCTCTATGGCGGATCGCGTACTGCCTCGCGCGCGGCGGTCGATTCCATCGACGTGCTGCTGATTGACCTGCAGGACATCGGCGCGCGGTACTACACCTACATCGGGACGGCCGTGCAGCTGATGCGCGATGCAACGCGCGCCGGCAAACGCGTGATCATTCTCGATCGTCCCGATCCCGTCGGTGGGACGGCGGTGCAGGGCAACGTGCGCGCGCGGGCAGGCGATCCCGATTCCGCGTTCTCGGGGTTCATGCCGGTGTCGATGCGGTACGGCATGACCCTCGGCGAGCTGGCCCGCCTCGCCAACGACGCTCTGGCAATCGGCACCGATCTCGTCGTAGTGCCCGCGGCCGGATGGAATCGTGCGATGCTGTATGACCAAACCGGCTTACCGTGGATCAAACCGTCTCCCAACATGCCCGACCTCGAGAGCGCGTTGCTCTATCCCGGTACCTGTTTGTTCGAGGGGACGAATGTGTCGGTGGGTCGCGGGACTCGGACAGCGTTCCGGGTCCTGGGGGCCCCGTGGCTCGATCCCGATTCCGTCATCCGGCGGCTCGATAAGTCGGCGCTCGTCGGAGTCGAGATCGAACCGACGACGTTCAGACCGGTCGGCCCGACCGACTTCAAGTATCCCGGCGTTGCGCTGCGCGGTGTGCAGCTCCGCGTGCGCGATCGCGAGCACTACGATCCGACCAAGCTCGCGGTCGCGTTGCTCGCCGCGATTCGTGCGGCCCATCCGGCGGAGTTCCAATTCCGCGCTCAGAGTTTCGATCGTCTCGCCACCGGGCCAGAGCTGCGGACGGCGCTGGAGGCGGGGCGGCCGGTGCAGGAAATTTGGGCTTCGTGGAACGGTGATCTCGAGCGTTTCCGCCAGACTCGTGCCAAATACCTGATTTACTAGATTAGATCATGGCCGACCGGCGCTACAACGACAAAGAGATCGCGGCGATCTTCCGCGCGGCCGCGGAACAAGAGCCGCAGAGTCCCCAACGCGAGGTCGCACGCGACGAGGGACTGACGCTCGGCGAGCTCCAGGCGATCGGTAATGAGGTCGGCATTTCCGCGGATGCGGTCGCGCAGGCCGCTCGCGCGGTGGATATCCGGCTCGGCACCGGGTCGCGGACGTTTCTCGGACTGCCCATCGGCGTGGCGAGAACGGTCAATCTCAATCGGCGGCTCACCGATGACGAATGGGAACGCCTCGTCGTGCAGCTGCGTGACGTCTTCAACGCACGCGGTCGCACGCGCTCCGATGGCTCCCTGCGGCAGTGGACTAATGGAAACTTGCAGGTGCTGCTTGAGCCGACGGAGACGGGTCACCGTTTGCGCTTCGGCACCGTCCACGGCGGCGCCCGCGCGGCCATCGGCATGGGGTTCGCCGTCCTCGGCGTCACCGCCACGGTCGCCATTTCCAGTGCGATGGGTGGGACGCTCGCCGAAGCGATTCCAGGGATCGCCCTGCTCGCCGCCGCCGGCGTCGGGATGATCGCCAGCGGCGCACTCCGCCTGCCTCGCTGGGCGCGGTTGCGCGAGCGGCAAATGGAAGCGCTCGCAACGCGGGTCGCGCTGCCGCCCGGTTCCGGGACTCCGCCCAATACAGGAGGCTGAGAACTCTCCCTGGCCCGCCGTGTTGTGACGCCCTTCACAGAGTAAACGGCCCCATCGGCCGCATCTCTAGTCGTCGAGCTTGCCCAGTCGGTCCGGCACCTCCATATATCGTCCCCGCGCCCCGCCCTTGGGTTCTAACCGGGAGTCGCTATGAGAGTCCCCCGCGTCCGCGGCTTTATTCGCGGCGCTATCGTCGTCCTGATTGCCGTCGCGCCCGCGGTCTGGTACGCGTGCTCCGATAGCGGGTCGAATTCTCCAGCCGGTCCCGCGATACCAGTCGCTCGCCTCATTCCGGATCTCCGCCTGGCTATTGCGGTGCAGCGCCGTCACACCGATGCGCTGCTCGAGATCCCTGGTGTCATCGGGACTGCGGTCACGGTTCAGCCGGACGGACGGCCCGGCATGCTCCTCCTCCTGGACCGGCCTGGCGTCACCGGTCTGCCGCTCATGCTCGACGGCATTCCCGTCACCCAGCGCGTGACGGGCATGCTCATGGCCTTCAGCGATCCCACGCAGCGCCAGCGCCCGGCCCCGATGGGCTTCTCGGTCGGGCATCCGGCGATCACCGCCGGTACGATCGGCGCGCGCGTGCGGGATGCGTTGGGACGGGTGTACATCCTCTCGAACAACCACGTGCTCGCAAACTCGAACGGCGCGAACCTCGGCGATCCAGAATACCAGCCGGGTCCGTTCGACGGGGGAACGGCCGCCGATCAGATCGCGACGCTCAGCGACTTTCAGGTCATTTCGTTCGCCGCCAACGGCACCAACACGATTGATGCCGCGATCGCCCTCTCCACGACCTCCGTGCTGGACAACGCGACGCCTGCCGACGACGGCTACAGCATGCCGAACTCGACGATCTTCGGCGACGCGAACGGCGACGGCCTGTTCGATGACCGCAACGCGCTGCTCGGCCTCAACGTGCAGAAGTACGGCCGCACCACGAAGCTGACGCACGGCCAGATCACGGGCGTCAACGCGACGGTCACGATCTGCTATGCGGTTTCGGGATTCACCTGCACCAAGACCGCCCGCTACGTGGATCAGTTGCTCATCACGCCGGGCGGTTTCAGCAACGGCGGTGACTCCGGCTCGCTCATCGTCACCGACGACGCGAATCTCAATCCCGTGGCGTTGCTGTTCGCCGGCAACGCGAGCGTCACGATCGCCAACCGGATCGATCTCGTGCTGCAACGCTTTGGCGTCGTGATCGACGGCTTTGCCCCGCCGCCGCCGGGTCCGTTGACCGACCTGGCCGTGACGAGCCTAAGTGGACCAAGCACAGCGGTGCAGGGCAGTCCCTCCAGTGTCACCGTGAGTGTCAAAAACGTCGGCAACCAGGACGTCTCGACATTCGACGTGACGCTCCAGGACACGACCGAGCACGTGACGGTCGGCACGCAGAGCATCGCCGGTCTCGTCGCGGGCGCCAGCACGACGGTGACATTCTCGTGGACGCCGGGCGCTACGGGCGATCACAACCTCCTGGCACGGCAAACGCTGTCCGACGACAGGGCCACGAACGACCAGCGCTCCGTGACGATCACGGTCGACCCGCCGGTGACCGACGTCGCGATCACCGGTTTCACCGGGCCCGGTTCAGTCATCGTCGGCCATAGCGTCAACGTTGGCGTGAACGTCGCGAACGCCGGCAATCAGAACGTCGCGGGCGACATCACCGTCACGCTGCAAGATTCGACGGCCGGGGTCACGATCGGCACGCAGACGATCCACGGGCTCGCCGTGGGTGCCAACACGACACTCGTGTTCAGCTGGAACACCACCGGTGCGGCGCTCGGTGGGCACAAGCTCGTGGCGACGCACGCCCTGGCGGACGACAACGCCGCCAACAACCGGCGCACGACCGTCATTTCGGTAACTCCGAAACCGCTCGATATCGCGATGACGGGGATCACAGGGCCCCGCTCAGTGGCCCAGGGCGACACGGCCCATGTGGTGGTTACGGTCCAGAACGTGGGTGAGGTCGACGTCACCGCACCGTTCAACATCGAGCTGAGCGACGGGTGGGCTACGCCGGTGGTCGGAGTCGTGACGGTGCCTGGTCTCGCCGCCGGGGCGACGACCACGGTCGAGATCCTGTGGAATACCGCCGGGGCGGCGATCACCGGCCACATCCTATTCGCAAACTCGAAACTGGCCGACGACAACTCGGCGAACAACAGTGTCGGGATCTCGATCAACGTGACGGCTCCGGGGCCGCCGGGTCCACCCCCGCCCCCGCCGCCGCCTCCACCGGGCACCGACGTGGCGATCATCGGCATCACCGGACCCGCGCGGGTCACGCAGGGAGACACCGCGCACATCGTCGTTACGGTGAAGAACGTGGGTGGCCAGGACGTCACGGGCAACTTCGACGTTGTGTTGGCGGACGGATTCAACGGCCCCATAGTTGCCACGCAGACAATCACCGGGCTCGCCGTGGGCGTGAGTGTGACGCGTACACTGAACTGGAACACGGCCGGTGTGGAGATCACCGGGCACACCCTGTTTGCGACTCAGAGACTGGCCGATAGCGATCCGTCGAATAACACCGTCGGCATCGCGGTCATCGAACGCGGGCGGCTTGAACGTCAGCGACAACTTTGATGTCGTGCTGACCGACTCGACCGCCGGCGCGACGCTTGGGACGCAGACAGTGGCGGGGCTCGCCGTCGGCGCCACCGCGACGCGCACGTTCAACTGGAATACCACGGGTGCCGCGCTGGGCGGTCACCGTCTCGTGGCGACGCATAGCCTGAGCGACGCGAATGCCGCCAACAACCGGGGCGCAGCGACGGTGACGGTGAATGCTCCGGTGATCGATGTCGCCGTGACCGATGTGAGTTCGCCTGCCTCGGTGACTCAAGGCGGCACCGCCGCGATCGGCGTCACGGTGCAGAATGTCGGCGGCCAGAACGTCGTGAGCACCTTCAACGTTGTGCTGACCGACGCGACGGCAGGCGTAACGATCGGCACGCAGACCGTGACCGGGCTGGCGATCGGTGCCAGCGCGACGCGCTCATTCAGCTGGAACACCACCGGCGCAACACTGGGCGGTCACACTCTCGTAGCGTCTCAGACGTTGACGGACGACAACGCCGCGAATAATCAACGCTCGGCTACGGCCACCGTAAATCCTCAGCCCGTCGATCTCGCCTTGACCGCTATCAGCGCGCCCGGTCAGGTGACCCAGGGTGACACCGCACCCGTGGTAGTCACGGTGCAGAACGTGGGTGGCCTGGATGTCTCCACCAACTTTGACGTCGTGTTGACCGACGGGACGGCGGGCGGCATCACGATCGGGACGCAGACGATCTCCGGGCTCGCCGCCGGTGCCACCGCGACCCGCACGTTCAATTGGAATACCGCCGGCGCGGCGATCAGCGGGCACATCCTGATTGCAACGCAGAAGCTAGCGGATAACAATTCGAGCAACGACGCGGTCGCGATCGCGGTCACGGTGAACGCGCCGAACCTCCACGTCGGCAATCTCGACGGAGTCGCCGCCAGCAATGGCAACAATTGGTCGGCAACGGTTCAGATCACGGCACACGACTCCCGGCACAACCCCGTGAGCGGGGTGAGCGTGCGCGGTCTGTGGAATGGCGCCAATCCTGAAGTCGGTTGCGTAACGAGTGCGGCAGGAACGTGCAGCGTCGTTTTGTCGAGCCTGCCGAACTCGATCAAGGCCGTGTCGTTCGCGGTGACGGGGATGACCCTCTCAGGCTTCGTGTATAAGTCATCCGCGAATCACGATCCGGATGGCAGCAGCAACGGCTTCTCGGTCACCGTGAAGCGGTAATGATGGTCCCGCGCATGATGACGTTGGTATTGTTGGCCGGGGCACTCGCGTGCTCCGGCTCTCAGCGCAGGGAAGCGGGAGGAGGAACCACCGTGACGGCGAGGAGCATCGATGCGGTTCTCGCTGCCCACAGCGATTCCCTCATGGCGCTGCCCGGGGTCGTAGGAACGGCCATCGGTCTGTGCGAGGGCGAGCGGTGTATCAAGGTCTTGCTGTCCGACTCAAATCCAGCGACCAAAACCAGGATCCCCGCTCGTCTGGAGGGCTATCGGGTCGTGGTAGAGGTGACGGGAACGATCAAGCCTCTTTAGTCATCATGAGTAGACGCCTCGCGCTTGTGTTGGTGCTCTTGGGTTGCGCGCAACGCGCCCCGGCCCAAAGAGCCTGCCGCCCTCTCCCTTCCGCGTGGGCGATCTCGGTGCATGTCACGGACGCGACTTCCGGGCGTCCGGTCGCGAACGCGGTCACGGATAACATGTTGTCAGTGGCGGAGACCGATTCGCTCGGCTGGCTGTGCATGCGCAATCTGGTGCAGAACGCCGAGACGCTCTCGTTCCGCCGGCCGGGCTATCGCGACGCGTCGCTGGTGTTCAGCGGCGCACGGGGCCAAGTGGTGACTCGCGACCTTCGGTTCGTGCGCGTCGCACGCCCGTGCTGTGATCTGCGCGGCCAGTGGAACATCACGCTCCAGCTCGATTCTCTGGGAGACCGTCAGCCAAAGCCCCAAGCGCGGGTCGTAAGCGGTGCCGTGAACATTGGTCCTAGGTATCTCCCTGCTCAAGTGAACGACGACCTGGAT
>QHUF01000194.1 GCA_003221075.1 Gemmatimonadota bacterium | reverse complement strand
GGGCCCCCGGCCGCGAGCTGCTGCCGGAACAGCGGCAGCACGCTGCCGTCAGATCCTAGCACGTTCCCGAAGCGCACGGCGCGGAAGTCGGTGTCCGCCGCGGCGAGGTAGGGCAGCTCCAGTACGACGCGTTCGGCCACCCGTTTCGTGGCGCCGAGTACGCTCGTGGGGTTGACGGCCTTGTCGGTCGAGATGAGGACGAACTTCGCGACGCCATGGCGGGCGGCCGCTTCGGCGAGCCGCAGCGTGCCCAGGATGTTGTTCCACGCCGCCTCGCAGACGTTGGCCTCGCACAGCGGCACGTGTTTGTACGCGGCTGCGTGGTAGACGTAAGTCGGCTGATAGGTGCGGAATACCGCTGCCATCCGCTTGGGGTTGGTGATGTTGGCAATGACGGGAAGGAGCTCGATATCCGGGTGCGCCCGGTGCAGCTCCACCGCGACGAAGTAGAGCGTGTTCTCTGCCCGATCGAGCAAGACGATCCGTCGGGGCCGGAAACGGGCGACTTTGCGGGCCAGTTCCGATCCGATCGAGCCCCCGCCTCCGGTGATCAGGATGGTCTTACCGGCGAGGTCGCGCTCGACTTCGTCCAGTCTGATCGCCACGGGCTCGCGCCCGAGCAGATCGTCGAGCTGGACCTCGCGGAGCTCCCCAATTTCGGCGCGCTGGGCCAGCACATCCTCCAGGCGGGGGAGGATCTGGAACGGCAGCTTCACCTCCACGCACTGCTCGACGATGCGCCGCAGCTCGGCCCGTGTGGCCGAGGGGACGGCGATCACGAGCAGCTGCACGCGATGCGCGGCCGCGAGGTGACGCAGCGCCACAGTCCCGCCGAGCACCCGGACACCGTGAAGCGATCGCCCCTGAGTATCGGGATCATCGTCGATCAGGCCGACGACCCGCAAGCTGTGCCGCGGCTCGTGTAACAGTTGGCGGAGCAGTTGTTCGCCCGCCTCCCCGGCGCCAATGATGAACGTGCGCTTCCCCGGCGGCGCCTCCGGGCCGCGGAGCGCCTGCAGCTCACCGGTAATCCGGATGCCGAACCGGAACCCGCCGACCAGGAAGATCGCGAGCAGCCAGTCGAGCACGAGAACCGCACGTGACATCCCCCGGAAGTGAGCGGTGGCGTACAGGAGTCCCACGAACGCCACAGAGCCGAGCGTTACAGCGAGGATCACATTGGCCAGCTCGCGAAGGCTCACGTGGCGCCAGTAGTCGCGGAACAGTCCAAAGAAATAGAACGACGCGGGGCGCAGCCCCACGAGGAACGGGAGGGTCGTGAAAAAGCGCCGCAACTCAACCGGCGGGATCGCAAACTCGAAGCGCAGCTCGTAGGCCCCGAAGTACGCGAGTGTCACGAGGCATCCGTGGAACAACCAGGTGAGTGGTCGTCGGTAGGGATGCAACCGCTGCCCAAAACTCGGACGCATGTTCGAGTGGAGTGCGCATACGTCATGCCAAGCATCGCAACTCATCGTCACCCTAGTGCCTGTGCTACGGTACGGCGTGGTTACGTCGCGCGAGCACAATGAGGCGACTGCACGCAAACAGGGGTGTGGCGAGTTGGTGACAGATTCGTAGCGCGTCGTGACGGTTTGGTGACGGGTTCGTGACCCGTCGAGAACTGAATCGGGGACCATTGTGGGACTGCGGGAACGGACGCTGGAACATCACTGACCATGGCGAATCGGGTCCCTCGCACAGCGAAGTAGCATGACCGGTGGCGGAATGACATAGATCACTGCCCTGCTGCGGGTGCGCCAATACGTTGCGCCGTGAGCGGAGTCGCCGCCGCGAGTCAGGCGGGCTCCGCTGGCACACTGCTCAGAGCAAAGCCGTCGAAAGGCGGTGACGCAGAGCCACGGGGCTACGGCGGTTCGCCGCCATGCTCGCCGGGCCGCCAGTGATCGACACCGGGTCGATTCTGGCGGCCCGGCGACTTTTACAGCCGGATAGGCTCCATGACGTTCTTGCACAAGCTGGCGCATCGTCTCGCCCGGCTCAAAGCCGACACGCGGACCGCGGTCTCCGCAACCGCAGTGGTTGCTGGAGCGGTGATCGCCTGCGAGAAGGTGGCCACACCTTCCAGTCCGGGCAGCACAGTCAGTCAGCTCGTCGTTTCTCCCAAAGTCGTGACGCTACAACAATACCAACTTCAGGACTTCATGGCGGTCGGTTTGACGCCGAGCGGCGACAGTGCCGAGATCAGCGTGACATGGAGCGTCACGGGCGGGATGCTGGTCGATACGAGCAGCCAGGGCGGCCGCCACTACGCGCGCTACGATGGTACCGCCTGCGGCTCCTTCAACGTGGCAGCCACGAGCCACCCCGGGCAGAAGAGCGACACCGGGAACGTCACGGTGACATGTGCTCAGCCCGCGATCGCATCGGTCGTCGTGAGCCCGGCGTCGGCGACGGTGCCGGTAGGCCAGACGCTACAACTCACGGCGACGCCTGAGGACGCGAATGGCAATCCGCTTTCCGGGCGCACGGTCAGCTGGTCGAGCGGCAGCAGGGCCTTCGCCACAGTGAGCGGCAGCGGGCTTGTGACCGGCGTGGCGGCGGGTTCGGCGACGATCACGGCGACGAGCGAAGGCCAGAGTGGCAGCGCCAGCGTCAGGGTCACGCCGGTTGGGACCACGGTAACCCTCGTCGGGGCGGGCGACATCGCGGAGTGTGGCGATGCCACTGACGACAGCACCGCGGCGCTGCTGGGGCGGATCGGGGGCGCCGTCTTCACGGCGGGCGATAACGCCTACCCGGACGGCTACTACCAGGACTACGCGAATTGCTGGGCGCCCTCATGGGGGCGGTACCAAGCGGTTGTCCACCCCGCGGCGGGCAACCACGAGTACCATGACGCCATCTCGTCGGGCGCGGCCGACTACTATCGCTACTTCTATCGTGACCACGGCACCTTCGTCGGCGACAGCGGGAGCTACTACTACAGCTACGACTTGGGCGCGTGGCATGTCGTGGTGCTCAACACCTTCATCGACATGCGCGTCGGCTCGCCGCAGGAGCGGTGGCTGCGCGGAGACCTGGCGGCAAACACCAAGCAGTGCACGCTGGCCTACATGCACTATGCCCGCTTCAGCTCGGGGAGTGTGCACGGCAGCTATTCCGAAGTGCAGCCGTTGTGGCAGGCGTTGTACGACTACGGGGCGGAGATCGCGATCGCAGGGCACGACCACGAGTATGAGCGGTTTGCGCCACAGACCCCGGACGGCCACTTGGACACGGTGCGGGGGATTCGCGCGTTTGTCGTGGGGACGGGGGGCGGTGGCCTGTACTCGTTTGGGACGCCGCTCCCCAACAGCGAGGTGCGTAACAGCAACACCTTTGGGGTCTTGAAGCTGACCCTAGCCGACGCGAGCTACGGCTGGGAGTTCGTGCCGATCACCGGTCAGACCTTCACCGACTCCGGCAGCGGCACGTGCCACTAGCCCGCGCCACGTTCACGCACAAGCGGTGGGGCCGCGTCGCGCCGCCCATGGTCCGGGTGCTCCCGGTGCCCGCCGCCGTCCTCGCCGCGGTGCTGTTGGCCTGCGCGAGAGCCACCTCCACCGATCCCACTCCGACAGTCAGCTCGCTGGTGGTTTCGCCCAAGGCCGTCACCCTCCTGCCGAACCAGGTTGCGGACTTCACGGCGGTCGCGTTCACGTCCACTGGTGATACTGCCCAGGTGAGCGTCACGTGGAGCGCAACGAGTGGTGCGATCACCGACACTGCGACCAGCGGCGGCCGACACTACGGGCACTACAAAGCCGGCTCGGACACCGGGACCTTCAAGGTCATTGCCACGAGTCATCCCGGGGGACTGGCGGACAACGCGACGGTCACATTGACGGCGGTGCCGGTCGTGTCGGTGGTGGTAACCCCCGCGTCGGTGAGCCTGCCCGTTGGGGGAGCCGTCCAGTTGTCGGCGACGACCAAGGATTCGGCGGGCAACGTGCTGACCGGTCGCAGGGCGACGTGGGCGAGCAGCAACACAACGGTGGCGGCGGTGAGCGGCAGCGGGCTCGTAACGGTCGTCGCGGCGGGGGTGGCGACGATCACAGCGACGAGCGAGGGGGAGAACGGGATCGCCACGGTGACGGCGACCGCCTCGATTGGGCGGGGACCGATCACTGATCCTGGGATCGTCCTGACGGAGCCGACGGTGGCGAAGCCGGCGTTCTTGTCGCCGATTTATCCGACGCCGTTCAACCCGAAAGTGATGCGGATCGTGGGGGAGCCGGCGACGACGGTCACGATGACGGCGGGGGGCTCGGGGACCTGGGGGTCGGATGTGCGCCACCACTATTCTGACGACCAGCCGTGGAATGCGGATGGCACGCTCTTGATGCTGCAGAACAGCGGTTCGCCGAGCGATTTGGTGCTGGACGGGAACACTTACCAAGTCATCTCGGGCGGGTGCAACGATGGCGGCTATGGGCGCTGGCATCCCAGCCTGACCCACGCGTACGAGCGAGTCAAGGCCTACGGGACGCAGCTCTGGTGGTACGATATTCGGACGTGCGTGACCACGCGGAGCTGGACGCTGCCCATCGCGGCGCCGGGGGATATCGAGATGGGGCCCTCGCGCGACGGCCGTTTCATGGCGCTCTCAAGTGCGACGCAGGTGTTCGTTGTCGACATGGATCCGCAGCCCCCCTTCGCGCCGTACCCGAGTCAGCGGCTGGGGCCCGTGTACGACTTTTCAAACTGCGGAGCGACGAGTGGCTGCACGCTCGACTGGACGCAAGTGTCGGCGTCGGGCCAATACGTGATCGTGCACTTCGAGGGCGATTGGCAGCAGGTGCTCGACGTCGACCCGAACACGCTGGCGCTGACGCCGCGCCCGATGCCGGCGGCCGCGCCGCGCTGTAACGGCACGGCGGCACAGGGGTTCATTTACGACCTGGGGCATCCGGACGTGACGCTGAACCCGTTCGACAACAACGAGGACGTGATCATCGGGCAGGAGCACTGCGGTAACATCGGGAAGACGGTGAACGGGAGGCTGATGGGGGGCGTCGTACTGGTGCGGTTGCGCGACGGGGCGGTCACCGCGTTGACCGACCCGACGAACGAAACCTACCCCTATCACATCTCGGCCCGCAACTTGGATCGGCCAGGGTGGGTGTACGTCACGTACTGGCCGTCGCCCGGGAAGCGATTCAGCGACGAACTCGTCGCCGTTAAGTTGGATGGGAGCGGCTCCGTAGAACGCTACGCCCAT
>QHUF01000193.1 GCA_003221075.1 Gemmatimonadota bacterium | reverse complement strand
CGCACCGTCGTCGCGATCTTGAGCGCAATCGCCTCCGCAAGAGCCGCCGCCGTTCCGGGATTGCCGTTCGTCGCCACAAAACGGCCGGCGATACCGGAGCTGCCGATGTCGATCATCTGGACGTCGGCCTCCAGCGTCGCACCGCTCTTGACGAATGAGCCCCAGACATACGCGTGCACCTGGAGGAAGTGCGCGAGCTGCTTCGCCTGGGAATCGTCGAGCAGACCGTTGCAGGGGAATCCCGACTGCGCGAGCGCTTCGCACAGCTTCGCTTTCGTCACCACCATGACTTTGCTCTTGACGAGCTGGTTGACGCGATCGCGCACGGCATCGGTCAGCGCGATGCTCGTGGCCGAATCGGCCGGCGATGCCATGAAGGGCAAAATGAGAAGTCTCACGGTCGGCTGCTGCGGCGCGGCCAACTGCTGCGCCGGTGCGATGCTCGCAACGCCGATCGTCAGAGCCACTGCGAATTGAAGCGCTCTCACCGTGTTCGTTCCTCCGTTACAGGCTGCTACACCAATGGGCGAAGAGGGATTCGAACCCCCGACATCCTGCGTGTAAGGCAGGCGCTCTGAACCGCTGAGCTATTCGCCCGTGCCATTGGGGGAGCGGAGGTGCTAAAGTGCAAGGCCTACTGGAAACAAAACACAGTAGCCCAGGACGAGCAGCACCGGCGCGAGCGTCGTAGATCCTCTCGACAACAGCCAGTACCCCAATACGAGCGAGGCGAGCGCTGCGCCGAGAACGATGTAGTTCTTTGGTCCGAAGCGCAGCCGCGAACGTGCAAGAGTTTGGTCTGGCATAAGCGGCTGGAGTTTATTCGTTAATTCCAAGCTCGTCAAGCAGTTGGCTTCCATCCGCTCCTGCCGCCTCCTCCAGCGCGGCGCGCTTGCGCTGGTCGCGCCGCCGCCGCAGCAGCACGAGCGCGGCGAGGAGTGCACCAATCGACAGCCAGAAAAAGCCCATCGCCGCAAGCCACGACAGCCAGCCGTAGCGCGAGGCCACGTCGCGCTGCCAGCGGAGCTCGAAGTCGCCTTCGGTGACGTGGTAGGTCGCGCGCAACGCCGCGTCGAACGACTCCGCCTGGGGGAGATTGGCGAGCAAAGGGCCGAGCCCGCGTTCCCCGCCCCACCGTTGAAGCATCAGCACCGCGGTGGCCGCGAGCGCGTAACCGGTCTCCGCGTCGCCCCGCGCGCCCCGCAGCGCGCGATCGACGTCCTCGAGATCCATGCGCACGCCGCGCGCGAGCTGCCAGTTGAGCCGCAGCGCATCGAGCCGGTCCCACTCCTGCGCCGCGACCGCGGCGTACCCTTCCTCGAACCAGAGCGGGACGTGGCGACCGACGTGCCAGCGCAGCGCGAGATGCGCGAGCTCGTGACGCAGAGCGCCGGTCGGACGGTCGGACGGCCGGTCGGTCAACAACACGATCGTCCCGGCGTCCGGGAAGGCGGCGCCCTCGCTCCACAGCGGAAGGCGACCGCGCGTGAGCGAGTCGTACTTCTCACGCGTCGGAGCGAGGATGACCCGAATTGGCCGATCGGGTAACGGACCGATGCCGGGGAAATCGCGCGCATGGTCAGCCGCCTCCGCCACTGACGCCGCCAACGTTTGCTGATTCGGCCATGCGATGGCAGTCACTCGACCCACGGTGATCGCGGTAGGACCCTGCAACAGCAGGGCAAGCAGCGCTATTCTCGCGGCGGCTCCTCGCCCTTGGCGACAAGCTCCAGCATCTCCTGACACCGCTTGCCCCAGGGATTGAACTTGTTCGCCTTGAAGCCGTCTGCCCAGGTGGATTTGGCTTTCTCCTGATCGCCGCCGAACCAATGGGCGCGTCCCAGCTCGTAATAGGCCTCGATCAGGTTGGGACCGAGCTTGATCGTCTTCTCGAAGAACGTCTCCGCGTCTTCGAACATTTCGCGCTGCAGATAGACCAGCCCGAGGTAGAAATGCGCGTAGAGCGTGGCCTTCCTGTCGTTGTCCAGCCGGATTGCCTTCGACAGATGCTCGATCGCCTCGCCGAAGATCCGCTTCTTGAGGCAGATGTAGCCGACGTTGATGCGCGCGAGCGAATTGGCCGGCTCCTTCATCAAAACCTTCTGGAACGTGCCGAGGGCGTCGTCGTAATCCTCGTGCAGCATCTGCGCCCAGCCGAGCAGCGACTCGGCCTGCGTCTCTCCGGGGGAGAGCTGGAGCGCCTTCGTGAGCGCCTGGATCGCGCCGGCGTGATCGCCGAGCGAGATCAGACTCCACCCTTTCTCGATGAACGTGGTCGCGCCGATGTGATCGGCGTGGAGGACCGGCCGCTGCCCGGTGAATTCCGGAGCCGAGGCCTGCTTTGTGTCGGCGGCGATTTGCTTGTAGCGATCGACGAGCTGGCGGATATCGTCCTTGAGCTGCGTCAGCTCACCCAGCATGCCGTCCACCTTCTTGAAGAAGGCGATGATCTCGCGCTTCGCCGCTTCGCGCTCGGCGTTTCCCGATGGGCCGCCCCCCTCGAGCTGCCGCGCGATACCATCGTATTCCCGGCGAAGCGCTGCGACCGGTGTTTCTGCCATCATGTCGCTGCCTGCAAAGCCATTTTTTCCTTCGCATTGAGCAGCTTATTGGTGTTCAAGACGACGATCGTCCGGCCATTCTGTACCACCAAACCGGAGATGTATTCGGCGGCGAGGCCCTTCACGATTCCCGGCGGCGGTGTCACCGCCTGCGCCGCCACTTGCATCACTTCGGTGACCGTGTCGACGATCATCCCAATCTTGCCGCCATCGAACTCCAGTATGACGGTGCGCGTATCCTCGCGCAGTGGCGCGGCGGCGCCGAGGCGCTTGCGCAAATCGACGAGTGGAATCGCCCCGCCCTGATACTGGAGCACGCCTTCGAGAAACTCCGGTGCCTTGGGCAGCGGGGCGGGCGCTTCGTACCGCAGGATGCGCTCGACTTGAAAGATGTTGAATGCGAAGTCCTGGCCGCCGACTTTGAACGTGACCAGTTGGACGTCGTCACCGCTCAATCCGCTGATCGTCGTCATGCGATCCGATCTCCGAGCGCGTCCAAATCGAGAATCGGGACGAGACCATCCTCGTGCTCCCCGACACCCGCCGCCCAGGGCAGCGTCTGGCCCCGCGGCACGGGCAACGGCTGCTCGCGCACGACCGCATCGGCGTCGTCCACCTCGAATGCGACCTGCCTGCCACTGGCCCCGAGCTCCACGAGGACTACGGTCCGCACGGCGCTCTCCCCCGCCGGCGTCGCCGCGGGCGGCGCGTCGGCGCCCGTGAGAAACGCACCCAGATGGATGAGCGGAACGAGCCGCCCGCGCAGCGGCGTCAGCCCGCGAATCGCCGGCAGCTTGCGCGGGATGTGCAGCACTTCCGTCACATCACCGACCTCGAGTACACGGGCGACGGGCAGTCCGTACGATTTTCCGCCGGAACGCACGAGCAAATAGCCTTTCATCAGATTCTCTGCCCTCTCCGCATCAGCTCGGCGGCGACGCGATCGGCGATCTGGCCGAGCGGGAGCACGGCATCCACGCCGCCCGCCTGCACCGCGGCGACCGGCATACCGGGGATGACCGCCGTTTCCCGATCCTGCGCCAGGCCGGTTCCGCCGGCGTCACGTATCAACCGCAGACCGGCGGCGCCATCGCGCCCCATGCCGGTCAACACGACACCGACACTGCGCGCGCCGTACACTTCGGCGATGGAGCGGAAGAGGGGGTCGGCCGCCGGGCGCACGCCCCAGAGCGGCGCGGATTGATCGAGCGCGATGACAGGACCGTCGGGAGCGGCACGCACCCGCATATGATAATCGCCCGGGGCCACGTATGCCGTATCGGCGACGATCGGCGCGCCGTCGTCCGCCTCAACGACGCGCAACGGGCTCATCGAGTCGAGCCGCTCTGCGAGACTCCGCGTGAACTTCGGCGGCATGTGTTGCACGATGAGCACCGCGGCACCGCGGCCGGTCGGCAGGCGCGGCACGACGTCGGCGAGCGCGCGCGGGCCGCCGGTCGAAGCGGCGATGCCCACGGCGAGCACCGCGCGGCCGCGGAGCGCGAGCTCCGGCGGATGCACGACGGGGGCCGGCGGGCGCGCCAGGACTTTGACGTGTGACACGTCGGCGGCCAGCGCGCGGCGCACAGCCGCGATGAGCTGAGGCGCCATCGCTTCGAGCGCGGCGCGCGGGTGGCCAAAGACGTCGGGTGGCGGCTTCGCGACGATTTCGACCGCCCCCAGCTCCAGTGCCCGAATGGCCGCCTGCGTCCCGGGGCCGGCGTGCGCGCTGACGATGACGATGGGCCGCGGCGATTCCGACATGATGTAGCCGATGGCGCCCAGGCCATCGAGCTGCGGCATCTCGAGATCGAGCGTCACGACGTCCGGCTGGTGCTGATGGATCTTCCGCAGCGCATCCAGTCCGTCGCGCGCCGTCGCGACCACGCGAAATTCGCCCGTCTCCGCTTCGCCGCCGCCCAGCACGTCGACCAGCACGCGCCGCATCAGCGCGCTGTCGTCCGCGACGACAACGGTCGGTTTGGAAGGGGAGGAACCTTCAGATGACCGATTCACTGGCGCCCACCGACCGGATTTCCGCGCGGCCGTCTTTGACGTGAAACCGCACGCTGCGGCCGCGATCGCCGCCAACCGACTCGCGCACGATGGGGATCGCGGCGGCGCGCAGCGCGCTCCGCGCCGCCAGCACGTTCCGCTCGCCCATCTGGATCGTGCCCGTGGTGACGAGCTGGCTGAACATACTGGCGCCGCCGGCCAGTTTGGCGACGAGGCGCCGCGGGTCGGCGCCCAGCGCCTTTAGGCGCTCGATGAGCAGCGGCACGGCAGTTTCGGGAAACTTGGCTCGGTTGGTGATGTCGCGCGCCAGACTCGTGGACGGCAGCAGCACGTGCGCCATCGCGCCCGCCTTCGCCTGGGGATCGTGCAGCATGATCGCCACGCACGAGCCCAATCCCAGTGTGACCAGCACGCCATCGCCGCGTTCCGCCGCCCAGTCCGCCACTTTGACGATGATCTCCTTCACTGCCCACCCGGCTTCACGTAAATCCGCTCGCGGGGATCGACGAGGGTCAGACGGTCGCGTGCCGGTCCGAAGAGTGTCTCGACCTTGCCGAGCAACAGTACGCCTCCGGGCGCGAGCGCGTCGACGAACACCTGAAACAGGCGCTCCTGCGCCTGGCGCTCGAAGTAGATCACGACGTTGCGGCAGACGATGAGGTCGTACTGGAGGTGCGGCGGCGGCTCGCGCGTC
>QHUF01000192.1 GCA_003221075.1 Gemmatimonadota bacterium | reverse complement strand
GTACAAGAATCGCGTACTCCAGGGTCCGGCTGAGATAGATGTCGCCGGCACTGCCCTGAGCAACCGAGATCCGCACGCCGGGGGCATCGACGTCCGCGACCGTTTGAAACGCGGCGTCGCTGCGCACGAGATATGTATTGTCCACACCGATATGCGGAATGGCTGCCGTGATCCCGGGCGGCTCAAGAGTCTGATCGAAGGCGAAGGCGGCGTCCCATTCGCCGTTCGCGAGACCCGCCAGCAGCGGCGGCACACCCAAGTAGGGGATCGCGATGAACTGCGCGTGCGTTCCCTTTGCCAGCTTGCAGCTCAGGTCTATGCCCGGTCCGGTGAGCGCGCCCGTGGTCGGGTTCCGCGCCGCGTTGTTCCGGTTGTTGTAGTTGAACCCGATGCGCATCACACCGCTCGGCGCGAGATCGTGCAACACTGTCTCGTCGGGGTCTCCTTCCCAGATCGCTCCGCCAACGTCGCACACGACACTCGAAGTGGCCGTCGCGACTTGATCGGAGCGGGTCAGGGCACCCGGAGCAGTCGGCCCTTTGTCGAGGTTGCACGCCAGAGCCAGCAAGAACGCTCCGCCGCCCGCGAGCCTTGCACTGATTCGTTTCATCGCGCCTCTCCTGTGAGCTGTGAATTGCCGTGCCCCTGCAGCGGGGCTAGGTTTGGCTAGAGCCAGTGTAAAGGAGTCGCGTCACGCCCTTGTGATGCGACCGTGACGCCGGCCGTAACGGCGACCCAACCCTGCTCATGCCTCTGGACTGCGCTGCGCATCGCCGAGGCCCTGCATGATCGAGCTTCGCTTGCTCGGGAGATTGAGCCTCACAGGTGCCGACGGGCGCGATGTGCGGGCGCTGCTCGGCCAGCCCCGACGCCTCGCGCTCTGCGCCTATCTCGCTGCCGCGACACCACCGGGCTTCCATCGCCGTGACAGCCTGCTGCCACTTTTTTGGCCGGAGCTCGACCAGGAGCATGCCCGCGCCGCGCTGCGTCAGGCACTGCATGTGGTCCGCGACGCCTTGGGTGCGGACGCGCTCGCGAGCCGGGGCGATGAGGAGATTGGCCTCGACTTCGCTCACCTCTCGTGCGATGTCGTCGCCTTCGAGCGTGCGCTCCGCGGCGGGCAACTGGAAGAGGCGCTCGAGCTGCATCGAGGAGCACTGCTGGAAGGCTTCTTCATCTCGGATGCGCCCGAGTTCGAACGTTGGCTGGAAAACGCGCGCGCGGGGCTACAGCGCGCAGCAGCGGACGCCGCTCGCGCGCTGGCCGACCGGGCCGAAACCCGTAACGACCTCGCCACGGCCGTGCGCTGGACGCGCCGGGCGATGGAGCTGGCGGTGAGCGACGAGGGACTGGTGCGCCGCCTGATGGCATTGCTTGACCGTCAGGGGGATCGCGCGGGTGCCTTGGAGGTTTACGAGGCGTTCGCCCGACGGGTCGCTGCGGAATACGACACCCAGCCCGCCGCGGAGACGCGCGCCTTGGAAGCCGCGGTGCGAGCGCGGGTGCAGGTGGCGTCAGCCGCTGCGCGGCCCGAGACGGCTTCACCGCCTCGTCTGGCGGATATCCCTGTGAAGCGCCGGAGGAGCGGACTGAGTCTGGGCCTCTCGGCAGCTGCTGCGCTGGCGTTGCTGATCGGCCTCAGCATCGGGCGCGGGCACGAGCGGCCGCATCCTCGGGGCGCACTCACCAGCAATGCCGAGGCGTACGATTTGTACCTGCGCGCCAACATGCTTGTGAACCAGCGTCAGAGTCGAGAGAACGATTCGCTGGCGATCACGCTGTTCGAGCGGATCGTCGCGCTGGACCCGAGCTTTGCCGCGGCTCAGGCCGGGCTCGCGCGCGCCTACGCGCTGCGCGTGAGTGAATTCGCTCCAGCGGACACGGCGGCGCTGCAACGAGCCCAGGTGGCCGCTGAAAAAGCGCTTCGGCTCGACCCGAATCTTGCAGAGGCGCACCAAGCTCAGGCCCGCCTGCTTTGGGGACCTTCCAACCACTTTTTCCACGAGCGCGCAATCCAGGAGGATCTGCGCGCCTTGCGCCTCGACCCGAACATGGATCGGGCGCACCAACATCTGGGGAATATCTACTTGCACATCGGCATGCTCGACGAAGGGATTGTCGAGCTTCAGAAGACGCTCGCGATCTCGCCCCGCGAGGACAACGCCTTGCGACGCATCGCCGAGGCACGCGCGTATCAGGGGCATTATGACGACGCCTTGAGAATCCTCAGCCAGGTAGACCCTGAGGCCAACCCGCCATACTGGTATTACGAGATGGCAATCGTGCTGCTCCATTTGGGTCGGAGCGACTCGGCGTTCGCAGTGATACAGAGCTACCTGCGGGCGCATCCCGAGGACCGCGGTGGCGTCGTCACGAGTGCGCGCGCTGTCGCATTCGCCCTGGCAGGCGATGCTCGTCGCGCGGAACAGGATATCCGGGCTGCCGTTCAGAACGGGAAGGGATTTATTCACTTTCATCACGCGGCGTACCACATCGCTTTGACTTATGCGCTGCTCGACCAGCCTGATTCCGCCGTCCACTGGCTCCGACGTGTGGCCGACGGCGGCATGCCCTGTTATCCGTTATTCGCGAGTGACCCTTTCTTGAACAACATCCGACACAATCCGGGATTCGTGGGCTTCCTTCGTGAGCAAAGGGATCAGTGGGAGCGATTCCGGACGACGCTCTAGAGCGTCACCGCCGCCATCGTCTGTTTCACCCCGTCGGCCGACTTTTTCAGCGCGGCCTTCTCGTCCGCCGTCAGCTCGACCTCGACGATCTTCTCTAGGCCGTTCTTCCCGAGCTTGCACGGCACGCCGCAGTACATCCCGGAAAGCCCGTACTCTCCCTCGAGCCAGGCGGCGCACGGCAACAGCCGCTTCTGATCGAGCACGATCGACTCGACCATCTGCACGACGGCCGACGACGGCGCGTAGTAGGCCGAGCCCGTCTTCAGGAACGCGACGATCTCGGCTCCGCCGTTGCGGGTGCGATCGACGATCTTGTCGAGCTTCGCTTTGTCGAGCAGCTGTGTGACCGGGATCCCGGACACGATCGTGTAGGAGACGAGCGGAACCATGGTATCGCCGTGCCCACCGAGCACCATCGCTTGGATGTCCCGGACGGACACATCGAGCGCGTCGGCCAGGAACGCGCGGTACCGCGCCGTGTCGAGCACTCCCGCCATGCCGATCACGCGCTCGCGCGGGAAGCCGGTGACCTGCTTCGTGACCCAGCACATGACGTCGAGCGGATTCGAGACAACCACGACGATCGCTTTGGGACAATGCTGTTTGATCTGCTGCGACACCTGCTTGACGATGTCGGCGTTGGTGCGCACCAGGTCGTCGCGGCTCATCCCCGGCTTGCGCGCGATGCCCGCCGTGACGACCACCAGCTCCGATCCCGCCGCCGGACCGTAGTCATTCGCGCCGACGACGCGGGTATCGAACCCTTCGATAGGCGCCGACTCGTATTGGTCGAGCGCTTTGCCCTGCGGGACGCCTTCGATGACGTCGACGAGGACGACGGTGCGGGCGAGCTGTTTTTCGACGAGACGTTGCGCGGTGGTGGCGCCGACATTGCCGGCACCGACGACGGTGATCTTGGTGAGCATGGTGCGGGGAAACTTAGAGACGCTGGGTGCAGCGGGCAATCACAGCTTGGAGTCGGCGAGCCTCGCGTTCTCGACGACGAGTGTTTCCTCGAGTGCGGTGAATGTCCCATCGCTCAAGGCGGCCTGGGCGCGCTGTTGCAGGGCGGAGAGTACGCTGTGAGCGGCGTTCGTTCTCCCAGCCGCGATGTGACGTTGAGCGTCGGTCACCAGGCTCTGTATCGACGCGCACGTTCCCTGGTGCGCACCGGAGGCTCCGCGGCAGATCCCCGCGATTACCGCAGCCAATTGTGCCAGCACGTCCGTCGCTGAGGCGGCAGCCATCCGTGGCGCCAGCTCGGCGGCGGCCGCAATCAATCGGGTCTTTACTGCGGGGTCCGTTGCCGTGTCCGAGATCTGGCGCAGCGGAATCAGCAGCGTGAAGAGCGACGCCGTGCGTACGGCGCGCGCTGCCGGGATCGGGTATGTGGCGACCGCCTGTATGATACGACCGAGCAGTGCAGCCCGATCTTCCGGGGCGAGGCCGTTGGTCGTACTCGCCAAGGTGTAGCCCCACGTGGTGATGATTGCTGGACGAGCTCTCTCTTTCGAAGTCCACACCTCATCCAGGACCGGGATTGCCGCTGCCCCTCGACCGGCGATGAATTCTTGCGCCGCGCGGCTCGTCTCGATTCCGAGAAACGCGATGCCCCGGACGGCGGACACGTCCTGCAGGCGGAGCACGCCGCGTGTCAAATCGATCACGTACTCCGAGTAGGTCTCGTCGTCCGCCCCCGTCGTTTCTCCATACGACACTTGGCCCGTGGCTTCTCGCTCCAGGAGTTGGACCAGCGCTTGCCGCGCACCGGCCGGAAGAGACTGTAGAGGAACGAGGTTCAGGCGCGCGACGGCCTGGGCCCGGGCGTACACACTCGGAGATGCCAGGACGCCGACCAGGGAATCGACGTTTTGGCCGGACGCCCCGACCGGAACTGCCAGTAGAAGACCAAGCGCAGAACCCAGGCTGATCCTTGTCATGGCGCGAGGGGACACCTGAGCTCGATGTGAACGTGTCCGACGCCGCTGAAGGAGTGCGGTTTCTGCGGATCGTAGTCTCGGGGCTCGACCTCAAAACCCAATGACAGGGCCTCGTCCGCGACCGCGTCCCAATAGCTCTGCGCCGCGGCGAGCTGAGCGGCCGTCGGGAAGTCAGGCAGTACGGGGAAGGTCTGAATGTCGTTGCCACAGCCATACTGATGCCAACTGTCCAATACGGCTCCCGACCCTCTGCCTTTATCCACGTGATAGGCGTTGTGCACGGGGTTGCGGTAACCGCTATTCACGACCAGCGACAACGGTTGCACCGCGATCTGCAGGGCAGCGAACAGTGAATTGAAGCCGGGGTTAATCACGGCCACCGTATAATCGCCCTTGTTGGTCGCCGAGGCCCCGAACTGTCCGCGACCCGGCACGCCTTGGGCGACGCCGAGCTCGATGTATTCCTCTCGGATCGTATCGATTTCATCCTGCCGCACGATCGCGGGGGCCGACCGCACCAGCGTTCCTGACGCATCGATCGCGGCCGTCACCCGGAGCGCGAGCGACTTTTGATTCAAGCTTCCGGGGTGCGGGACGGCGGCCCAACGCCCCGCATCCTGCGTCGGGACGAACGCTTCCACGTCGCTCCCAAACGTGGGAGTGACGCCGTTGGGTTCGAACGTGACCACCGCGTCGGCTGGATCGTCCACGATCTCCCACCGGATCGTGGGCGCGAGAGTTGCTGGCGTCACGCCGGCCGCGAGGCTCAGCTTATTTTCGCCGGAGCGGGTCGTGAACGAGCCGCCGTCGTTAGGTCCTTGAGCCTGAACACGCTCGAGAACCACGACATGACGCTCGTGGGCCTGATCACGACGCGGCTCACGCTATCGAGACCAGGGATGACGAGCGACTGGGGAAGCGTCCCGTCTCCATAGTAGTAGACGTTGTGCTCCTCGTGCAGCACGCCACAATCCGATTCGTCGGCCGTGAAGGGCAGCGTCACACTCGCGCCCGACGGCGCGTACGCGGTGATGGACCCGGGGTCCGCGCCGCAGTTCCAGATATCAACGGGCATGACAACGAGGTGGGCCACCGGCCGCGAGAACTCGACCGTCAGATCATACGGACCGGTATGACCGTCCTCGTACACCGCCTGCAGCGGTGGGGAGATGATGTCGAGCGCCGTCTCGCAGAGATAGCCGTAGTCGATGTATCCCGCGGGTCCGCCGAACGCGCGCCCCTTGAGATAGCCGGTGCAGACGACGCCGCCTTCCCCCGGCGGGGGCACGTAGACGGCAAAACTGGGCGGCATGGTCTTGGTCGGAGCGACGACGTCGGTGTGCGTGCACGCGGCGGCGGTAACGACAATCAAACAACAGGTAGCAGCGTGGCGGAGCTTCACATCGTGACATTACGGAAGGCGGCCTCACCCGCAAGAGACCAGCGCGCCAAAAGTCACAAGGAAAAACCCTTGGTCAGCCGCCACGCGTATGCATCTCGCGATGCGGATCAGCGCGCAGGCCCTCGACCTGATACAGTGGCGCGCGTTGCGCCACACCGAGCCGCTCTTCGGCGCCGCGATCAGTCCGTCCGCGCCACGTCGATGCGATCAGATCTGCCAGCTCGGTGTCGCTGGCGCCGCTCCGCAATGGCTCGCGCAGATCGGTGCCCCGCTCCGCGTAGAGACAGAGAAACCACGTTCCATCTGCTGTGAGCCGGCTGCGGTCGCACGCGCGGCAGAACGGCGCGGTGGTGGACGCGACAATCCCGAACGTCGGCCCATCCGGCAGCCGGAAGCGCTCTGCCGGGGCGCTGAGATCCCCTCCGGTCACGGGCGTGATGGGACCATACCGAGCCGACAAGACCTCGAGGATTTCACGCTGCGAAACGACCTGCGCGAGAGACCATCCGGTGGCGCCGCCGACATCCATGTACTCGATGAAGCGGACTTCTGCCTGCTGCGACTTGGCGAATTCGATTAGCTCCACCAGCTCGTCTTCGTTCACGCCCCGCATCACGACGCTGTTGAACTTCAGGGGCAACCCGGCGGCTCGGGCTGCGGCGATGCCGGCAAGGACGTCGGCGTGCCGGTCCGAACGCGCCAGCTCTCGCATCCGGTCCGGCCGCAACGTGTCGAGGCTGACCGTGACCCGGCCGAGACCTGCTCGCTGGAGCGCCTCCGCCTGTTTGGCGAGCAGCAAACCATTCGTGGTCAGAGCCAGATCGCGAATCGAGGCGTTCCTGGCGAGCATGCCGGTGAGCGTCGGAAGATCGTGCCGCAGTAAGGGCTCGCCGCCCGTCAGCCGGACCTTCTCGACACCGAGCGACGTGAAAATGCCCACCAGGCGGGCGATCTCTTCGAACGTCAGAATCGACTGTTTAGGCAGCCAGACGTAATCCTGCTCGGGCATGCAATAGCGGCACCGGAGATTGCACCGATCGGTAACGGAGACTCGCAAGCTGCCGAGCGGCCTCTGGAGTTTATCGGTGATCATGGGCCTCGACCCATTGCTCGCTGCCGTCCCCGCGGAGCTCCTTTTTCCAGACCGGCAACCGCTTTTTCACTTCTTCGATCGCGTAGCGGCAGGCCGCGAAGGCTTCATCGCGATGCGGAGCCGCCGCCGCGATGGCGATGCTCGCCTCACCCACGGGAATCACACCGAGACGGTGCTGGAGCATCACGCGCGATCGGGGCCAACGCTCGCGCGCCTCCGCCAGGATGCGCTCGATCTCCTCGACCGCCATCGACTCGTACGCCGAATAGTCGATGCTCGTGACGCCGGCGTCGTTCCGTACCGTTCCGAGGAATACGCACGTGCCGCCGCGTTCCGGGCTTTGAACTTCGGCCAGGAGGTCACCGACGTCGAGGGGGTCGCGTGTGAGATGCATGATCAGCCGCCCGAGAGTGGCGGAAGCAACGCCACTTCGTCTCCCTCGGTCACGGGCGCGTCGAGTTTCACCTGGCGCTGGTTCAACGCGGCCAATGGCGTCGCGGGCATCGCCTGAGTTCCCGGAAAGACCTCGCGGACGCGCGCAATCACGGCGGCGACCGTCGTCGGCGTGTCCACATTGACGTGCGACCACGTACAGCCCGCCAGCTCGGCGTATCGCGCGAAGAAACGCACCGAGATCTTCCCCATGGTCCGATTATAGTCCCGACGCCAGGCCCTGCCAGATCTTGGCCTGTTTAGGGGTGGGATGAGCCGCGCGCTCGAGGCTGACGGTCGACGTCGCGTGCTCCTGCACCGTGCTGGTGAGTGTGAGCGCGCGTCCGTCGCGCTGGACCAGGATCGTCAGCGGCTGTCCGGCTTTGCCCCGAAAGCGGGTCCGAAACGCCCCGCCCCAATCCTGGTCGACGGTGACCGGGATGCCACCGACGTTCGTCAACACGTCACCCGGCTGCACACCGGCCGCCTCCGCTGAGCTCTTCGGAGTGACCTGCTGCACGACCATGCCGCTCGGCGTGGGATTCGCCGAGATCCCGACAAACGGACTGGTGACGACCTGGCGATGAAACACAAGCCCGGCCTTGGCGAAAATCGTTTCGTAGGGAAGCGAATCGCGGCCGTCGATGTAGCGGCGATAAAACGCGTCGACGTCCGGCATGCCTGCGGTGCGGAGCTCATTCAACAGATCCGCGGTGAGGAATCCCTTGCTCTGACGGTAGTAGCGCGTGTACAGCGCGCGCATCACCTGGTCGAGATTGTGCGCGTTGTCCGTCGCGTCCCGAATCGAAATGTCGAGCAGGAATCCGAGCAGCGAGCCTTTGGGATAGTAGAGCTGAGAGCTGTTGACGTAGACTTCGTGGATCCATGTCGCTTCACTCCCGTCCTCCACGCTCCAGGGCTCGGGTGGCGGCGTGTACTGCTCGGCGTGATAGTCATACGGCCACATCTCGGCGGGCCGGATGCGCTTCACATTCCAGAGATGGAAGAACTCATGCGACAGGAGCGGATACATGAAGTCGCCGAGGTTGCCGAACGGATCGGCAAACCCCAGTGCGGGCATGATGTCGTACTGTGAGGAGCTGTGCTCCAGACCGCCGCCGAAGTCGATCGGTCCGTGGATGACGTTGAAGAAAACGGTATATACGTCGTATGGTGCTTCTCCCATGATCCGGCTCTGCACCGGCGCCATCTTGGCGACGCCGTTGCGGAGATTGCGCGCGACCGCGGCCGTGTAATCGGCTGCGGGCCACACCGCGATGCGAATCCATTTTCCGTCGGCCTGCAGGGAGTCGAGGCTGTAGCGGCCCACGAACGTCATCGCATCCGCGAGCTCGTGGTAATCGCCGGCCCGATAGACTCCGCTCGTGGGCCCTTTGAGCGCCGTCGTGACTTGCCAGCCCGCGGGCAGGCGGAAGCGCACTTCGGCCGGACGCGCGAGTTGACCTTCTTCGAACATGAAGAGATTGGTGCCGAGGAATTGTGCGAAGTCCTGCGCGGTTCGCGCGATCGAGAGATCGATCGTGTCGGATGAGTAGTCGAACTCGACGGTGACACGGTCGCTCCGACCGGTCGCGACGCGCCACGTGTCCTTGTCGGCGCGATCCCAGTACAACAGTTGCCCGCTCGAATTCTTCGCGACGAAGCCGTGGAGGTAGCGCGCATAGTTCTGGATTTCGTAATTGCCGGGACTCCACGCGGGGAGTGAGACGAAGAGCGTGTCCTTGCCATTCGTGGGAAACTCGGCGGCGACGTGAAACTCACCGTGCGCGACGGAGACTTCATAGCGAACGGTCTGCGCCGAAAGCGCCGTCGCGATGACCAAGGGGATCAGCAGTAGGGAAAAGCGGCGCATCATCACTCCAGGCAAGAAGTTGGGCCCCGGCGTCAATGCCGGGGCCCAAGTTCAAGTTAGCCTATGACAGTGTCGCAGGACGACTTAGGAGGGAACCTTCGCGCTCGCGTCGGCGACCATCGCGCGCAACTCCTTGCTGGGCTTGAAGACAGGCACCGGGCGCGCCGCCACTTCGACTGGATCACCAGTCCGTGGGTTACGCGCCATGCGCGTCTTCCGCTGGCGGATTTTGAACGTCCCAAACCCGCGTACCTCAATGTTATGCTGCTCAGCCAGCGCGGCTTTCACGGCGTCGAGGAAGGAATCTACGACCCGAGCACAGTCCTTTTTTGAAATGAGGGGACCGGCGGTGCGAGCGATTTGCGCGGTGACCTTTTCGACCAGATCAGCCTTCGTCATTGGTCCCCCCCGAACATCTGCCGGGTCAAAGTCGGGGGCTATCATACGGGCTTACTTATTTAGTGTCAAGAGCTTGTAGGAATTGTTGAAAGTGTCCCTGGGCGTCATGAGGGCCCGGCGAGGCCTCCGGGTGGTACTGGACCGCGAAAATTGGGTACTCCCGGTGTTTGATCCCTTCGACGGTCCCGTCGTTGAGGTTAAGGTGGGTGACCTCAAGCGACTTCGCGCCAGGAACGCCGCCCGTCTCTCCCCGGACTGCGAATCCATGATTCTGTGATGTGATAAGCACTTGTCCTGTCGCAAGATCGCGCACTGGATGATTCCCGCCGCGATGTCCGTACGGGAGCTTCACCGTCTCGCCGCCCATTGCCAAGCCGAGCAATTGATGGCCGAGACAGATGCCGAAGATCGGCAGGTTTCCGTCCGACAGCGTGCGAATTGTATCGATCGCGTAACCCACCGCCGCGGGGTCGCCGGGACCGTTCGAGAGAAAGACGCCGTCCGGTTTCAGCGCGCGAGTCTGCGCCGCGGTCGTGGCCGCCGGTACGACGGTGACGCGGCAGCCATGCTGCACGAACAGCCGCAGGATGTTGCGCTTCATCCCGAAGTCGAACGCGACGACGTGATGCTTCGCGTCGGTCGGTCCCTCGCTGTACGCGGTGGGAATCGTCGCGGCACTCGCGAGATCGAGTCCATTCATCGACGGCGATGCCGCGAGGGCGGCGCTGATCGCATCGCTGGGTTTCTCGCCCAGCGCGAGTACGCCGCGCATGGCACCCTTGGAGCGGATGTGTCGCGTGAGCTGCCGCGTATCGACGTCGGAGACCAGCGGCACCTTCGCGCCCGCGAGCCAGTCGATCAGCGTACCGGTCGAGCGCCAGTTCGAGGGCGTCGCCGACAGCTCGCGAACCACGACGCCGACGACGCGCGGGCGGTCCGATTCGACGTCTTCGGGATTGATGCCGTAATTGCCGATCATCGGCGCGGTCATGACGACGATCTGGCCGAGATAGGAGGGGTCGGTGAAGACCTGGACGTAAGCGGGTGCTGGACTACGGTCGACGATTGCTCCGAGGCTGCGGCGCCCGGGGGGGCGGGGGGGGCGCTGGAGGAGCCGTCGGTTGAGTTTCCAACGGGAGCGGCGTGGGTGCCACCGGCGTGGGGTTCTGTCCCTGGCCCTCGAGCACCGAGCGAACCTGCGTGCCCGATTGCGTCATGAATGTCAGCACGAGCGAGAGGAACAGAAAGATCCCCGCGGTCCACCACGTGAGCTTGGTGAGCAAGGTGGTCGCCTGACGGCCGCCCATGATCGTCTCGGTGCCGGCGCCGCCACCCATGGTGGCGAGGCCGCCGCCCTGCCCCGCCTGCAACAGCACGGCGGTGGTGAGGATCAGCGAGTCGAGAATCAAGATGACGACGAGGACCGTGTACATGCGCGGGGCAAGATACCTAGGCGACGGCGGTGCGCACAAGTTGCGCCCAACCGCGGGGATCGAGCGACGCCCCGCCGACCAGCACGCCATCCAACTCGTGCTCGGCCAGCAGCTCGGCGGCATTCTTCAGATTGACGCTGCCGCCATAAAGAATCACGAAGGGGACGACCGCCGGAGCATTGCCTTTCAGCCAGCCGCGGATTGCGCGGTGCACTTCGGCGGCGTCTTTGGGCGTCGCGTTGCGTCCGGTGCCGATTGCCCACACGGGCTCGTACGCGATCGTCACGTGACGCTTGCCGGAGTGTCCGGCGAATGCGGCCACGAGCTGCCGGGTGACGACCGCCGTGGTCTCGCCCGCCTCGCGCTGCGCCAACGTCTCGCCGACGCACAGGACCGGCTGCAGGTTGGCCGCGAGCGCTGCGGCGAGTTTTTCCCCGGTCTGCTCATCGGTTTCGCCAAACACGTGCCGGCGCTCGGAATGGCCGATCAGCGTCATGCGAGCGCCCGCCTGCGCGGCAAGCGGCGCCGAGATGGCGCCCGTAAATGCGCCCTTCGCCTCCCAATAGATGTCCTGCGCTCCCGCCACGACGTTCCGATGGCCCGCGACATTTTGCGCCACCGCCTCGAGGGACACTGCGGGCGGGAAAAACCACACGGCCCGCTCGTGGGGGATTTCGCCGGCCGCAAAGAACGCGCGTAAGTACTCCCGCGCTTCCGGGGGGCCCACATGCATCTTCCAGTTGGCCGCGAAGACCAGGGGCCTCACGCGTCCTCCAGCGCGGCCACGCCGGGCAACTCTTTCCCTTCCAGGAATTCGAGCGACGCGCCGCCGCCCGTCGAGACGTGCGTCAGCTTGTCCTCCATCCCCGCCACGGCCGCGACTGAATCTCCGCCACCCACGACCGTCACGGCGCCCTTCTTTCCCGCAGCGACGAGGGCGTTCGCGATCGCGCGGGTGCCCGCGTCAAACGGCGGCGTCTCGAACACGCCCATCGGTCCGTTCCAGAAGATCGTCTTGGCACGCAGCAAGCGCGCTCCAAAGTCGTGCTGCGTGGCTTCGTCGATGTCGAACACGGCCCAGCCCTTGGGAATCGCGTCAGCCGCTACGGAGCGATGCTCGCTCGCGCGCTCGAGCGATGGCGCGATCACACCGCCGCGCGGCAGGATCAGTTTCTTGCCGCTCGTCGCCAGCAGCTCCTTGGCCAGGGCAATGCGATCGGGTTCGACTAGCGAACCCCCAACCTCTAGCCCCATAGCCCCAAAAAATGTGCACGCCATGGCGCCGCCGATGAGCAGCTCATCAACGCGCGGCAGGAGCGAGCGGATGACGTCGATCTTGCCGGAGATTTTCGCGCCACCGAGCACCGCGATGAAAGGGTGCTTGGGGTTGCCCAGCAGCTGGCCCAGAAACTGAAGCTCTTTCTCCATCAGAAACCCGGCGACCGCGGGCTTCAGGAGATGCGCGACCGCTGCGGTCGATGAGTGGGCGCGATGCGCCGAACCGAACGCGTCGTTCACGTACAGATCGCCGAGCGCGGCGAATACCTTCGCCAGCTCGGCATCGTTTTTTTCCTCGCCCGGCCAGAAGCGAGTGTTCTCGACGAGCGCGACACCGCCGCGCGGCAACCGGCGCGTCGTGGGGACGCCCGCGGCGGGATCGGGAATGAACTCGACGGGCGCGCCGAGCAGCGTCTCGAGATCGGGGACGACCTGCTTCAGCGAGTACTGCGGGTCGGGGCCGCCCTTGGGCCGTCCCAAATGCGACAGCAGGACGACGCGCGCGCCTTTGTCCCGCAAGTACTTGATCGTGGGTAGCGAGGCACGCAGGCGCGTGTCGTCGGTGACCTTGCCGTTTTTGAGCGGGACGTTGAAGTCAACGCGTACGAGCGCGCGCTTCCCGTCCAACGCCTGCGGGGGAAGATCCCGCAGGCTCCTCTTGTTCAACGCCGCTTTCCGATGTAGGCCAGCAGGTCGACGCAGCGGGACGAGTAGCCCATTTCGTTGTCGTACCAGGACGAGATGTGGACGAGCGTGCCGTCGATGACGGCGGTCGACATGGTGTCGATGACACTCGAGTACAGGGACCCGATGTAGTCGGTGGACACGAGCGGCTCATCACTCGTCTCGAGAATGCCCTTCAAGGGGCCCGACGCCGCAGCCTGCTTGAACGCCGCGTTGACGGCATCGACGGTGGTGGACTTCTCCACGTCCGCCACCAGCTCGACGATCGACACGTCCGGCGTCGGCACGCGGAGCGAGATGCCGTCGATCTTGCCCTTCACTTCCGGGATCACGAGGCCGGTGGCCTTCGCCGCGCCGGTCGTGGTCGGGATGATGCTCAACGCCGCCGCGCGCGCGCGCCGCAAGTCCTTGTGTGGGAGATCGAGGATCTGCTGGTCGTTCGTGTAGCTGTGGACGGTCGTCATGAACCCATGCTTGAAGCCAAAGTTGTCCATCACGACCTTCACCATCGGCACGAGGCAGTTGGTGGTGCACGACGCATTCGAGATGATCGCGTGCTTGGCGGGATCGTACTTCTCGTGGTTCACACCCATGCAGATCGTGATGTCCTCGCCTTTGGCCGGCGCCGAGATCACGACTTTCTTCGCCCCCGCGGCCAGATGCTTGGACGCGCTTTCTTTGTCCGTAAACCGTCCCGTACTCTCGAGCACGAACTCCACGCCCAGCTCTTTCCAGGGCAGCTTCTCAGGTTCTTTGATCGCGGAGACCTTGATCGACTTGCCGTTTACGAACAACGCATCGCCCTTCGCTTCGACCGTGCCGGGAAAGCGCTTGTGCACCGAGTCGTACTTCAGCAGGTGCGCCAGTGTCTTCGTGTCGGTGATGTCGTTGACGCCGACGAACTCGATCTCGGTTTGCTTCGCCATCGTCGCCGCGCGGAGCACGTTCCGCCCGATGCGGCCGAATCCATTGATGCCTACCCGAACCGCCATGACTCTCCCCTTAGGTGAAGTCTGGAATCGCCGCGCGAGCGAAGGTGACGCCGTAAATGCGCCTCGCACCGGCTTGCTCTAACGTCCTTGCTGCCTCGGCGAGTGTAGCGCCGGTGGTAAATACATCATCGACAATGATCAATGTCCCATGATCATTGATCATTGGACATTGGACATTCGCGACAGCGAAAGCTGCGCGCACATTCGCCAGACGGGTCCCCGGTGTCAACGCCGTTTGCGTCGGCGTCTCCCGCGTTCGGACTAGCCCGTCAAGCACCGGGATCTGCCACCGTCGGGCGAGCGCGTGCGCCAGCACCTCGCTTTGATTGTAGCCCCGCTCGCGCAAGCGCTTCCTGGCGAGCGGAATCGGGATGAGCACCTTCGGCCCGTCGGCTGGAGGGAGGATCGGCCGCATCGCCGCCG
>QHUF01000191.1 GCA_003221075.1 Gemmatimonadota bacterium | reverse complement strand
CCGGACTCCGCGATCGGCGGGGTTTTCATAAGCATGAGGAGTATGCCCAGGAGAAGCCCGAGCAAGCCCCATACGCCGGCCCAGCGAATCGTACTCCGCAGAATGGATCGCAGATGTCCTATTGGGCGCTCCGGTTTTGGGCTCCTAGGCGATGCGAAGGTTGAAAGCAATAAAGAGAAACGCGCCCATCAACGCGAGCGTGACGAGAACGATTCTGATCGAGAACTTCCGGAACCGTGCATCGTCGCGCGGTCGGACGATCAAATGTGCAAGGAGCGCGACGCCGAATGCAATCACGTCGGCCGACGCGTTGATCCAGAAGTACCGGTACTCGAGCCACAGGAACAGAAGCCGATCGAAACTGGAAAAGTGGTGCGCGTGTCAGCTGGCGGCCCCGCGAACCCGCGCCGCCTGGACAACGTGCCATAGCGCCACGGACGCCAGGGCGCGCGTTCGCCCATCCTGGTCCGTGATCCCCAGCTCATTTTCTGCATGTCGCAGATAACCCGCAACGTCAGCTGACGAGCTCCCTGCCTCGACCATTCCCTTGATGGCGTCCACGTACGTACGCAGCGCCGATCCTTCCGAAACCGGGTCCTTTTGTAAGTAGATAGCAAGAACCCGATTCAGTTCAGGCTCAACGGGCTGGCCGCGGTCAACCCAGTTACCTGCATCGCGTCGTGTCATGCCAGTGTGCCCTCTCGTCGACCACAAAGCGGACGTACACACCCCCCTCACTCGGAACTCAGTCCTTGTACGGATCGAACTCATCCGCCCCGGCCATCACCACGATCAGCGGCCGGAGCGTATGCAACACCTCGACGGTCGCACCCTGCGCCTCGAGCACGTCGGGCAGACGGCGATACACGTGCGGGCTCTCGTCCGTGCCACCGCCGCGCAGCAGCACGCCCTTCTTCTGCACCCACTCGTGCATCATCTCACGCGAGACCGCGCCTTCCTTGATCACCTTGCCGCGGCGGCGCTTGCCGGCGGCGGCGGTACGGCTCATGACGCGCCCCGCCCCATGCACGGTCGAGTACAGCGCGCGCGCCTGCAGCTCTCGCGTCGCCGTATCGGCCGGCGTGGCGCCCTGCAGAATCACGGCGTTGTCGCCCATCGAGCCCCCGACAAATCCCTTCTGACCCGGGAACGCCGGCGTCGCGCCCTTGCGCACGACGTACAACTGCTCGCCGCCGTGCTCCTCGAGCCACGCGAAGTTGTGATGGTTGTGCACCAGCTCCACTTCACGCCCGCCGAGCAGCGACACGACCTTGCGCGCGACCCACTCTCGGCCGGCGTAGGCGTAGCGGCCGGCCAGATTCATGAGCTGCCAGTACGCGTCGCCGATCGGCGCATGGACATCGAGCAGCGCCTCGCGCTCGGGCGTACGCTCCCCCCACTGCTTGTTCTGCGACAGCGCGAGAAAACCGTGCGCCACGCCGTACCCGAAGCCCCGCGAGCCGAAGTGCACGCCGACCCAGATGTCGTCTTGCTCATCGGCGAAGACGTCGACGTAGTGATTCCCACTGCCCACCGTGCCGAGCTGCTCACGCCCCTTGGCGCGCAGGCGGTCGCGCCCGTGCTTGTCCGGCACCGCGTCCCACGCCGGGTCCTCAAACAGGCGATCGTCCGTCCGCGCGTCGTCGGAACGGTTCCGGAGACCCACGCCGAACGACAGCGACGCCTGAATCTCATCGGCCAGCTCGCGCAGGCGGCCCTGGACCTTGGGGAGCGTCAGATCGGTGCGGATCGCGGCGTTGCCGCAGGCGATGTCGAATCCGACACCGACGACGGAGACCTTGTCGCGATACGCCGCGACGCCGCCGATCGGCATGACGTAGCCCAGATGCCCGTCTGCCATGAGCGCGGCGCGCTCGGCGCGGCTCGCGACATCGCGGAGCTGCTCCAAGGTGTTGGACTCGTGCGAACCAAAGATTTCGATGTCGGTCATGGACCCCCCGATGTAGGGGCGCAGCATGCTGCGCCCCTACCTTCAGCGTTCGTATCATACCCAGCCGGGATGAGAGGGACAGCCAGCCCGCGGGCTCACCCCGGCGCCTCGTTCCCAATTAGTCAAAATCCGGCGGTACTTCCTTGTCGCGCTGTTTCCGCCACAGCCGCCACAGCTCGCGCGTCTCGACCGAGGACTGTTCGAGCCCGTCGATGAGCCGCGCCCGGATCCTGACGCGTCCACCCGCCACATCCACGAACGTGATCCAGCGCGGGCGCGGCCAGCGGTCGAGCTCGCGCTCGATGTGCCGCGCCATCACCGTGCTCACGACGTAGTTACCCTGCGTGGTCACGACCACGTGGTAACCCGGATGCAAGAAGACCTCTTTGTCGCGCGCTTGCTCCGGTTCTTCGCGCCTCTCCTCGCTGGTCACGGCTACTTCCTCGCTGACCCGGCCGAGCGTTCCGTCCCCTTCGGGAGTCGCGGTCCTTCGGAGATTTCCCGCCCGGACCGGGCCAGAAACAATGCGCCCCACCACGTTGGCGGCACGGGGTGGGGCGAGAGCGCGAAAACCCGACGAATCGCGTGCCTTAGCGCTGTGCTCCCGTGCCGAATAGACCTCTACCTGGGCGGGCTCGAAACGCGAGCCTCCCCTTCCCGACGTCCGTCGGGCTAATCGTCGTGGAGTACGCTGCAACCAGCATTGGTATTCCTCCTGAAAACAAAAATCGCGTCACCGTGGCCACACCTCGAGCAGCCATTTCGGGACGCGACTCCCTTCAAGCGAGGGGAACTCTAAAAACGAGTTCTCAAACTGTCAAGGCCACAACCGGTACAAGGTCCGCGGGAAAGCGATGGCCTCGCGAATGTGCGGGATGCCGCAGATCCAGGCGACGGTCCGCTCGACCCCGAGTCCAAACCCCGAATGCACGAACGTGCCGTACTTGCGCAGATCCAGATACCACGAGTACGCCGCTTCCGGCAACTTCTCGGCGCGAATACGCGCGAGCAGCTTTTCGTAATCGTCCTCGCGCTGGCTGCCGCCGATGATCTCGCCGTAGCCCTCAGGCGCGAGGCAGTCGTTGTTGAGCACAGTCCGCGGATCGGCCGGGTTCTCCTTCATATAGAAAGCCTTCACGCCCTTCGGGTAGTTGTAGACGAAGACCGGCCGGTCGTACTGCTTCGCGAGCGTGGTCTCGTCCTCTCCGCCCAGGTCGCGGCCCCACTCCATGTCGGTGCCGAGGCTCTTGAGCCTGTCGACGGCGTCGGTGTACGAGATCCGGTGGAACGGCGGCTGCACGCGCTCGAGCGGTGCGAGATCGCGTCCCAGCTCGGCGAGATCCGGCTTCCGCCGTTCCAGGCAGCGGCCCACGATGTACGAAACGAAATCCTCCTGCAGCCGCATGTTGGCATCCGAATCGTTCCACGCGACTTCGGGCTCGACCATCCAGAATTCCGTCAGGTGCCGGCGCGTCTTCGACTTCTCGGCGCGGAACGTCGGGCCGAAACAATAGACCTTGCCAAGCGCCGCCGCCGCGGCCTCCACGTACAGCTGGCCGGTCTGCGCGAGCGAGGCCTTCCCCAGATCGAAATAGTCCAGGGAGAACAGGGTGCCCGCGTGCTCGCCGATCGAGCCGGTGAGGATAGGCGTGTCGACGAGCGTGAAGTGCCGTTCATAAAAGAAATCGCGAATCGCCTGCACGACCTCGTTGCGCACCCGCGCGATCGCAACCTGTTGCTTGGAGCGCAGCCACAAATGGCGGTGCTCGAACAGGTATGCGATCCCGTGTTCTTTCGGCGTGATCGGGAACTCGGGGCTCGGCCCGAGGATCTTCAGGTCCGACGTCTGCAGCTCGACGCCGCCCCCCCCCGGGGCGCGCGCGTCCGCCCGCACGCTGCCCGTCAACTCGAGCGAAGTCTCCTGAGTAAGTTTCCCGAACGCGTCCCAGACTTCGCGTGACACATCTTTTTTGGAGATGACTGCTTGCAGATAGCCCGTGCCGTCGCGCACCACGACGAACGCGATCTTCCCGCTGGAGCGGGTCGTCGCGACCCAGCCGCGCACGGAGACCGTCTGGCCGGCGTGCCGCGGAAGCTCTTCGATCCAATGACGTTCGGGCATAGGCGCGGCATACTAGTGGCGAGCCTTTTCAGTGTCAACGCGATCGCGACGGCGTGCGCCCCGATCATGAAAACGGGCCCAGTCCGTCAGGAATCGGGCTGGTCCGCCTACCTCGGCAACCAGCGCCACGACGCGGGCGCGCGCGAGACATTGAACCCCGATCCCCGGCCGCTGTGGCACGTGACGATGGGACGCGGCGTGCGCGGCAGTCCCGCACTGGGAGAAACCGTGATCGCCGTCGGCACCGCCGACCGCAACCTCGTGCTCGTCGATCGCTCGAGCGGCGACGTGTTGTGGCGGTCGCACCTCGACGGGAGCGTCCGGGCCGGCCCGCTCCTCGACGAAGACCGGCTCTACGTCGCCACCGAGTCACAGCCCCAGGGCCGGGTCTACGCGATCCGGTTGCGCGATGGCCGGCAGCTGTGGCGCGCGCAGGCGGGAAGCGTCACCGCCCCACTCGCGTTCGACGGCGAGGGGCTCTACGCCGGTACTGAAGACGGCATGGTGCTCCGCCTCGAGCCCGAGCACGGCACGGTGCAGTGGCGCCGTCCGCTCAGCGGTGCGGTGCGGGCCGGACCACTCGTCACCGCGACCGGATTGGTCGTGGCCACGACGAATGACACGCTCTTTTCGATCGATCGCGCAACGGGGTCGGTGCGCGCGCAATTGTCGCTGCCCGGCGCGGTGCTCGCGACGCCCGCCACCGATGGGCGCCGCATCTACCTGGCCACGACGAACGGCCGCATCGTCGCCGTCGATCTCGCGTCGTGGAGCGTGACCTGGGACCGCCCGGCTGGTGACGCGGTGTACGGCGCGCCCGCGCTCATCGCCGATACGCTGTTGGTGCTCGCGCGCGACGGCCGGCTCTGGATGATCCCGGTCGACGCACCCGATGCCGCGACGAGTCACTCGCTCGACATCGTCGCCACTGCGGGGCCGACGCCGTTGGCGTCCGGCGTCCTCGTCGGCAGCGTGAGCGGCGAGGTGCTGCTGGTCGATCCACGGAGCGGAGCGATTCGCTGGCGGGCACAAGTCGCCGGGCCGATCGAGGAGCCGCCGCTGGTCCGCGACCGGCAGGGCTTTCGGCGCAGTATCTCGATACACGTCGGCATGTCTGCACGTCGCACGAGACGGCTTCATCGTGCCGGCGTGCCGACGTGCCTCGTGCATCCTTCCAGCGCGCCGCTGTGCATCATGGTAAGTGGCTCACCGCCGCCGGCGTCGTCGCGCTGATAGTCGTCGCCGAGCGAGAGCACAGCAATTCCCGCCGCGAGTGGAATGCGCTGCTCGACATCTGCCGCTCCACGCAGGACGCGTGCGCGCTCGGTGCCGACGGGCGCTACGTGCGGGGCGACGCCGAGCAGCTGTATCAGCGCTCGCGCGCCTTCGACCGGCGGGCGAATCGCTGGTTGCTGGGCGCCCAGGCGAGCCTCCTGGCCACCACGGCGCTGTTCATTATCGACCTGCATCCGGGGCAAGGGCCGGACAACATCCCATATCCTCCGGTGAAGGTGGGGATGCGGATCGCCTTCTGAACGCGGAAGTGCGAACGCGGAACGCGGAACAACAACCGTTCCGCGTTCCGACTTCCGAGTTCCGCGCTCACCCGACCCGAAAAAGTTCAAACCCCCGCTCATACCGCGTCACAATCCGTTCGCGATAGGCCGCATGCTCGCGCCGTTCGAGGGCGGGATCGGTGGCAATCATCGCCGCGGCCGCGGTGCGCGCGGCGTCGAGCAACGGCAGGTCTGTTTCCAGATTTGCATAGCGGAGCGGCACACCGCCCGATTGCCGGGCACCCGTGAGCTCGCCCATGCCGCGCTCGTGCAAATCCAGCTC
>QHUF01000190.1 GCA_003221075.1 Gemmatimonadota bacterium | reverse complement strand
TACGAGCCGTGCGGCCTCACGCAGATGCGGGCGCAGCGCTACGGCACACTCCCCGTCGCCCGCCGGACCGGCGGTCTCAACGACACCATCGACGACGGGATTACCGGCTTCCTGTTCGATGAGTTTTCGATCCCGGCGCTCGCGTCCACGATCGAGCGGGCGGTGAGCCAGTACAACGACCAGCGCGGCTGGCAGGGGCGGATGCGCAAAGCGATGGCGAAGAACTTCAACTGGCAGCGGTCGGCGCTCAAATACCTCGCGGTCTATCTGAAGGCGCTCGAGGTCGCCGAGCGAACGGGTCGCGGGACGGACTGATGGACTTCGTCCTCGCGCTCCATAGTCATCTGCCGTACGTGCTCAACCACGGCCGCTGGCCCCACGGCAGCGACTGGCTGTGCGAAGCGGCCATCGATACCTACCTGCCGCTGCTCGACACGTTGCGCCGCCTCGCGGCAGACGGGGTCCCGTCACCGCTCACCATCGGCTTCACGCCCGTGCTCGCGAACCAGCTCGCGGCGCCCGCGTTCGCCGAGGAGCTCGAGGCGTACTTCGAGCAACGACTCAAGGCGTGCGACGAAGCAGCCGGCACTTTTGCCGGGACGGTGGATGAACACCTGATCCCGGTCGCGGGATACTGGTACGATCGGCTGCAGAGCCTGCGTGCGCTGTTTCGATCCGTGAACGGCGACCTGGTCGCCGCGTTTCGTGCGCTCGAAGAAGCCGGCCATATCGAGATCATCGGTGGGGCGGCAACACATGGGTTCCTGCCTTTGCTCGGGCGCGACGAGAGCGTGCGCCTGCAGCTGCTGCTGGGTCGGGCAGAACACGAGCGCCTGTTCGGGCGAGCGCCCGCGGGGTGCTGGCTCCCTGAGTGCGCGTACCGCGCGCGCGGACCGTGGGCGCCGCTGCCGAGTGCCCCCGCATCCGACGAGCGCCCGGGCACGGAGGAATTTGTTGCGGAGGCGGGGTTCCGATATTTCTTCACCGACGCTCATCTCGCCGCGGCGGGAACGCCGCTGAGCGCGTACGACGAGATTCCGATGGGGGCGGAGCGATTCGATCTGCACGGGCGGTCGCGCCGCAGCGCGCCGCAGGTCGCAACGATCGAGCACTCACCCTACAAAGCCTATCGGCTGAGGTCGCATCGCGGCGGCCCCGCCGCGGTCGCCGCCCTGGTACGCGGGGCGGCCTCAAGCTCTGGCGCGTGACGGGCAACGGCGTCGACCTCGGCGAGAAGCAGGCGTATGACCCAGCCGCCGCGCGCGGCCGTGCCGCCGACCACGCAACCCACTTCGTGCAGCTGCTTCGCCGTATTGCGCTGACCGATTCTCAGGAACTCAGCGAGGACGGGGAGACGGGCGACGTCGTGGTCTCGCCATTCGACACCGAGCTGTTCGGTCACTGGTGGTTCGAGGGTCCGGATTTTCTCGGCGAGGTCTACCGCCGTTTCGCCGACACGTCGGACGTGCAACCGACCACGGCGAGCAGTCATCTGCGCGACCGGCCGCCCTCCACGACGCTCGAACTTGCCGCGGGATCGTGGGGGGCCAACGGCGACTACAGCATGTGGCTCAACGACGAGACCGTCTGGACGTGGCAACGGTTGTGGCCGTTGGAGCACGCATTTTGGGAAGCCGCGCCCGCAGCGCTGCGCGTGCCGGCCGCGCGGCCCGTCCTGGCCCAGGCGGCGCGCGAGTTGCTCATCGCGCAAGGCTCGGACTGGCAGTTCAGCATTTCGACCGGAGAAGTCGCCGACTACGCGACTCGGCGCTTCAACCAGCACTGCGACGACCTCGAGCGGCTGCTCGCGGGACTGGCGGAGGGGGGGGGAGGCGATTTGGAATCGGCGAGCGCACCCGCCGAGGAGCTCCGCCGGCGCGACGACGTGTTTCCAGATATTCTCCCGCACGTCGAGGCCGCGCTGGCTTCACCACGACCGAGGGGAGCGGGGAAGGGGAAGAAGGGACGCGCACGTCGGACACGTGCGAAGAAGTAGACCAGCGACGTCAGTCGTGCCCGCCGATATATAGACGGATCATCTTTTCCCAATAGGGCCAGTCGTGAGCCCACCCCTTCCATACTCGCAGCGCGTTCCCGATGCCCTTGCTCCACAAGATGCCCGACATTTCCCGGTTGTTTTCGCACGCCGGATCATGCTCTCCGACCGCGAGGATGATGTCCTGCTGGCGGAACGCCGCGAGGCGTCCGGGATCGCTTTCATGGCGCATGAAGTCGAACGGGTTGCACGCGTACACGTTGGCATCGGAATAGCCGCGGGTCAGACGTTTGATGTCGTAGGTTCCCGACAGGCCGATGATCCGCTGCACCAGCTGAGGATTGCGAAGGCCGAAGCACAACGCGTGGTACGCACCGAAGCTCGCGCCGGCGGCGATGAGGAACGGTGTGGGGTTCTTGGAAAGGCTGAACGGAACGACTTCGTCACGCAGGTAGCGATCGTATTGTAGATGGCGCCAGGCGCGCTGGCTGGGATGGACAGGTTCGGCCGCGTACCAGCTTTCTTCGTGCACGTGATGCAGGCAATAGAGCTGGATCCAGCCGCGGTCCAGGTGCTCGCCCAAAACGCCGGAACGATGCATCCAGCGGTCCGTCCATTCGGTCAGGCCGCCCAGCGTGGTGGGAAACACGAACACTCGCGCTCCGCCGTGACCCACCACCTGCAGCTCCATGTCGCGTTCCAGGGCGGGGCTGCGCCACCGGTGGCGCTCCGGGTTCATCGCGGTCCGCCGTTGCGCAGCAGAAACGGCAGCGCTTTGCGGAACCGTTTCCCCCAGGCCGACTCATGGTGCCGGCCCTCCTCGTCTTCCACCCAGCGTAACTCACGGCCCGGTTCGTAGCCCTTGGCGAGCAGGATATCGCGGAGGCGCCGAGCGAGCAACACGTGAGCGTCCCCCTCCCGCAGCCCGACGTCGAAATAGACGCGGCCCCCACCTGGCGCGCGCGGTGCCTGTTCCGCCACGTCGAGAATTGACGCGTTCGCAAACCACAGCGCGGGACTGAGCGCGGCGGCGAAACCAAACACGGATGGGTATCGGAAGTAGGCGTACAAGCTGATCAGCCCGCCCAGCGAGGAGCCGGCAATGCCCGTGTGAGCCCGGTCGGACAGCGTCCGGAATCGTGCGTCCACCAGCGGCTTCACCGTATTGATCAGGTAGTCGAGATAGCGGTCGCCGTTGCCGCCGCCGGCCTTCGGATCCATGAACGGCGTGTACTCGTCGATGCGTGCGACCCCCATGTTGGGGATCCCCACCACGATGGCTTCGAGGCCGCGCCGACTCGCCCAAGCGAGCGCCGTCTTCAAGCCCCAGTCTCCCGCGAAACTCGTCGCGGGATCGAACAGGTTCTGACCGTCCTGCATGTAGATCACGGGATAGCGTGTAGTTCCGCGAGCGTATGACGCAGGGGTGTACACGAGAAGGTCTCGGCGATTACCCAGCTGGGTGCTTTCGACTGCCGGGACCGTTCGCACCGTACCCCGGTGCGCCCGGGCTCGTGCCCGGGCCTTCCACAGCAGGAAAAACCGTGAGAATCGTCGCATTGGCAGCCCCAAATGTATGCGTGCCTCTACGGGTTCCAAAGAGTGTCGAGCGGGGTTACCGTACCCACCCCGTGCCCGTCGCGTTGTTCGCCGCACCGATCCTGTCGGAGAACGCCGCGCGAATGATCGCGGCGATCGTGGGGCTGCCCGGTGTACGCGTCGGCGTGATCAGCCAGGCGCCGCTCGAGGATCTTCCAGTGCCGCTGCGATCCCAGGTTGCGCACTGGCGGGTGGTCGATGTGTTGGACACGGCCCAGTTGCTCGATGCCGTCGGGCAGCTCGAGCAGCGAATCGGACGCGTGGACCGATTGCTTGGCGCCTACGAGCAGCTGCAAGTGCCGCTCGCCGAGGTCCGCGAGCAGCGGAAGATCGCGGGCATGGGCGCGGAAGCGGCGCGGAATTTCCGCGACAAGGCGCGCATGAAATCGCTGCTCCGCGATGCGGGACTCCCCTGCGCCCGCCACCGGCTGGTGACGGGGGACGCGGAGGCGAGGGCGTTTGCGCGCGAGATCGGATTTCCACTGATCGTCAAGCCGCCGGCGGGAGCGGGGGCGCAGGCGACCACGAGGGTTGACGAGCTCGACGCGTTGTGCATCGCCGTGGAGGCGGCGACACCCAGTCCCGACCGTCCGGTGTTGTTGGAGGAATACGTCACCGGCGATGAGCACTCGTTCGAGACGGTGTCGATCGGCGGTCGCGCGGTGTGGCACTCGCTCACGCATTACTATCCGTCGCCGCTGGAGGTGCTGCGCAATCCGTGGATCCAGTGGTGTCTGATCCTGCCGCGGGAGGTGGAGGAGCCGCAGTACGACGACATCCGGCGCGCGGCGTTCCGCGTGCTCGAGGTGTTAGGGATGCAGACCGGGCTGTCGCACATGGAATGGTTTCGCCGTCCGGACGGCACGATCGCGATTTCCGAAGTCGCGGCGCGTCCTCCCGGCGCGCAGCTGATGACGATCGTTTCGCGCGCGCATGACTTCGACTTCGTCGCGGCGTGGGCGCGGCTCATGCTGTTCGAGGAGTTTGCTGCACCGCCGCGCCGGTACGCGGTCGGGGCGGCGTACTTGCGAGGCCAGGGAAGCGGACGCGTGAAGGCGATCCATGGTTTGGACCAGGTGCAGCACGACATCGGCTCGCTGGTCGTGGACGCCAAGTTGCCCACGGCGGGGCAGTCTCCCACGGGCAGCTACGAAGGCGAAGGCTTCATCATTCTGCGACACACCGAGACCGCCGTCGTGCAGCAGGCGCTGCAGCGACTGATTGCGACGGTTCGCGTCGAATTGGGTTAGACGGGGGAGCAGTCATGAACGTGCTCATGATTTCACCGGGGTATCCGACGGAGATCAACTACTTCACCCGCGGCCTGGCGGTCCAGGGGGCGCGGGTATTCGGCATCGGCGATCAACCGGAGCGCGACCTTCCGGATCTGGTCCGCCGGCACCTCGCCGGGTATTTGCAGGTGTCCTCGCTGCTCGATGAGGCGGCGGTCGTGAAGTCGGTACAGCAGTGGAAAGCAGCCCAGCCTCTGAAGCTGGTGGAGTGCCTGTGGGAGCCGGGCGTCATTCTCGCCGCACGCTTGCGTCACGGGCTCGGCGTGCCCGGCCAGGACGTCGCGCAGGCGACGCTGTTCCGTGACAAGGATGCGATGAAGCGGGCCGTGGTGGCCGCGGGGATCCGGACGCCGAAACACCAGCGGGCCACGACGGCCGCCGAGTGCCAGCGCGCGGCGGAGCAGATCGGCTTCCCGGTGATCGTAAAGCCGATCGCGGGCGCCGGATCGGCCGATACGTTTCGCGTGAACTCGCGCCTCGAGCTCGATGCGGTGCTCTCGCGCGCCGGCCAAATGCGGGAGATGAATGTCGAAGAATTCATTGACGCGGAGGAATACACGTTTGACACGGTGTGCATCGACGGCAAAATCGCCTTCTGGAACATCTGCGTCTACCGGCCCCGCCCGTTGACCGCGCGGCAGGAAGAGTGGATCAGTCCGCAGACCGTGGTGTTGCGCGACGTGGAGGCCGATCATCTCGCGGGCGGAAGGGATATGGGCCGCGCTGTGCTCAAGGCGCTCCGTTTTCAGACGGGTTTCACGCACATGGAGTGGTACCGCACCGCCAAGGGCGAAACCATATTCGGCGAAATCGCCGCCCGACCGCCCGGGGCACGGACCGTGGACGCCATGAACTACGCTTCCGACATCGATCTTTTCAGCAGCTGGGCCGAAGCCGTGCTGCATGGGCGCTTCAGCCACACGCTGGATCGCAAATACAACTCCGCGATCATTTTCAAACGCGCCCAGGGCACGGGCAACATCCGCCACATCGAGGGGCTCGAGCGGTTGCAGGCCCGCTTCGGCCCGCACATCGCGGCGGTGGAGCTGCTGCCCGTCGGCGCGCCACGGCGCAACTGGATTCTGACGCTCGTGTCCGACGGCTTTCTCGTGGTCCGGCATCCTGACTTGCAGGCCACGCTGGACATGGCGGATGCTGTCGGCACCGATCTGCACCTGTACGCCGGCTGAGCACCGGCGAGGAGGGGGGCGCACGATGACGAAAAAAGTTGGACTGATCGTCGGCCGGGAGTGGTCGTTTCCGCCGAAGTTCATCGAGGAGGTGAACCGCCGCGACAAGGGCGTCGTGGCGGATTTCATCAAGCTGGGGGCCACGGCGATGGATGCACCGCCCGGCTATGCCGTGCTCGTCGACCGCATCTCTCACGAGGTCCCGTTCTACCGCTCGTATCTGAAGCACGCGGTGCTGCAAGGCGTCGCGGTCGTGAACAATCCGTTCATGTGGAGCGCCGACGACAAGCTCTTCGGTGCCACGCTCGCGACGAAGCTCGGCGTCGCGAGCCCGAAGACGATGGTGCTGCCGAACAAAGACTACATCCCGGCGATCAGTCACCAGGAGAGCCTCCGCAACCTGGTGTTCCCGCTCGACTGGGATGCGGTCGTGCGCGACATCGGCCTACCGTGCATCCTGAAGGACGCGCACGGCGGAGGATGGAAAGGCGTCTTTATCTGCCGCACGCGCGAGGAATTGCTCGCCCATTACAACGAATCGGGCCTCCTGACCATGATCGTCCAGGAGTTCATCGAGTGGGAGCAGTTCGTGCGCTGCGTGTGCATCGGGCAGAAGGATATCCTGCCGATCCACTACGACCCAAAGGCACGGAAGTACATCGTCGACCCCGACTACCTGACGCCCGC
>QHUF01000189.1 GCA_003221075.1 Gemmatimonadota bacterium | reverse complement strand
CGACCGTCGTGCTCGACCTCAAGGGCCAGCCAGTCAACGTCATCTCGCGAGCGGTGAAAGACGAGTTCGTCGGCTGCTTCGCGGCGTTGGCCGACGATGCGAGCGTCCGTGCCGTCGCATTCTTCTCCGGCAAAGCCGAAAACTTCATCGCCGGCGCCGACATCGAGGAATTTGTCCGGCTCAGCTCGGCCGCCGAGGCCGAACGGCTGGCGGCCGACGGACAGGAAATGCTCGACCGCGTGGCGCGCTTTCCGAAGCCGATCGCCGTCGGCATTCACGGTGCGTGTCTCGGTGGCGGATTCGAGTTCGCGCTTGCCTGCCACTACCGCGTCGCCACCGACCACCCCAAGACACAAATCGGCTTGCCCGAAGTCCAGCTCGGCATCCTCCCCGCGGCGGGAGGCTGTCAACGCCTGCCGCGCCTCGTCGGGCTGCGTGCCGCCCTCGACATCATTCTCGCCGGCAAGACCGAGCGCGCCGCCAGAGCCTTGCGCGTCGGAATGATCGACGAGCTGGTGCCACCGCCCATTCTGACCGACATCACACTAGCGGCGGCGCGGCGCATGGCGGGCGGCTGGCGACCGAAGCGAAAGCGACCCGGCGGCTTCCTGGGATTTCTGCTCGACGGCAATCCACTGGGCCGGCGCATGGTATTCCGGATGGCGCGCAAGCAGGTGCTCGAGCGCACGGGCGGCAACTATCCGGCTCCGCTGGCGGCGCTCGAAGCCGTCGAGTACGGCCTGGGGCACGGAATTTCCGAGGGACTCAAGCGCGAAGCGCAGCTGTTCGGCCAGCTGGCCGTCACGGACGTGTCCCGCAAGCTCGTGCAAATCTTCTTCGCCACGAATCAACTCAAAAAGGATCCGGGCATCCCGAACGCGCCTCCGCCCGTGCGCGTGCAGCGGCTCGGCATCATCGGCTCCGGTTTCATGGGCTCCGGCATCGCAGGCACCGCGGTGGCCCAGGCTGAGGTGGACGTGCGCATGAAGGACGCCGAGCTCGGCCGCGTCGCGCAAGGCATACTCGCGGCGCGCGCCATCCTCGACGACCGGCTGAAGCGGCGCAGAATAACCAAATACGAATACGCGCGGCTGGTGGCTCTCCTGTCCGGGAGCGACACCTACGCCGGCTTTGGACGCGCGGAGCTGACGATCGAGGCAGTCTTCGAGGAGCTCGGCGTCAAGCAGCAGGTGCTTCGGGAAGTCGAGGCGATGCTGCCCCCGACGGGTGTGTTCGCGTCCAATACGTCCACGATTCCGATCACGCGCATCGCCGAAGCGGCGCGCGCGCCCGAGCGCGTCATCGGTATGCACTTCTTTTCGCCGGTCGCGAAGATGCCGCTGCTCGAGGTCATTCCGGGCGCACGCACGGAGCCGCAGACGGTCAGCACCGCCGTCGCGTTCGGCCGGCGGATGGGCAAGACGGTGATCGTCGTGAAGGACAGCCCGGGCTTCTGGGTCAATCGGATCCTCGCGCCGTATGCCAACGAAGTCGGCCATCTCTTTGCCGAGGGGGCGCGCATCGAGGACATCGACACCATGGCCGTGCGTTTCGGCTTCCCCGTCGGACCGGTGACGCTGCTCGACGAAGTCGGACTCGACGTTGCCATCAAGGTCGCGGGCGTCATGCAGGAAGCGTACGGGGACCACATCCAGCCGGCGCCCGGCGCGGGGATCGCCGCGCTCGTGAAGGAGGGGCGCCTGGGCCGCAAATCAGGCCGCGGCTTCTACCTCTACGAGGACGGCAAGAAGCGCGGCGTGGACGAAAGTGCATACGGGCTCCTTGGCGTCCACCCGAATGGCGGCCCTCGTCCGGCCGAGATTCTGCAGCGCCTCGTGCTCGGCATGGTGAATGAAGCGGCACGGGCACTCGGCGAGGGCGTCGTCCGGAGCCCTCGCGATGGTGACATCGGCGCAATCTTCGGGTTCGGGTTTCCGCCGTTCCGTGGCGGGCCGCTCCGGTATGCGGACGACCTCGGACCTGAGCGCGTCATGACCGATCTGCAACGGCTCGCCGAGCGGCACGGTGCCCGGTTCGCGCCGTGTGAAGTCCTCCAGGAGCATGCGCGCGCCGGTACCAAGTTCTACGCCTGATGCTGCGCGCCGTTTTTCTCTGGCTGAGCGAGCAACCGCGCATCTTCAGGTTCGTCCGGAAGAACCAGCTCGCCCGCAAGCTGGCTTCGCGGTTCGTAGCCGGTGAAACGATCGATGAAGCGATGGCGGCAGTGCGAGAGCTCAACGCGAGTAATCTTTCCGCCTCGCTCGATCTGCTCGGCGAGTCCGTGCAGCATGCCGAGGAAGCACACCGTGCCTGTCGCACTTACCTCGATCTGCTCGACCGTATTCACGGCGAAAAAGCCAATGCCAACGTCTCCGTCAAGCTCACGCAAATGGGGCTCGACATCGACGAGCCGCTCTGTCTGGGCAACATGCGGGCGATCATCGGCAAGGCGAAGCAGTACGACTCATTCGTGCGCATCGACATGGAGCAGTCGACCTACACCGCGAAGACCTTGCGGCTGTTCACCGACGTGTTCTATCCGGAGTTTGGAAACGCGGTCGGGGTCGTGCTGCAATCGTACTTGCGGCGCACCATGGCCGACGTGGACGCGATGATCGCCCTGGGCGCGCGCGTGCGACTGTGTAAGGGAGCGTACCAGGAGCCCGAAGACGTCGCCTTTCCCGACAAGAGCGACGTGGACGCCAACTACATCGCCTGCATGGAGCGGTTGCTCGAGCGCGGGAACTATCCTGGCATCGCGACGCATGACGTCGCGATCGTCGATCACGCGAAGGCGTTCGCGAAAACGCACGGGATTTCCCCGCAGCGATTCGAGTTCCAGATGCTGTACGGCGTGCGGCGCGATCTCCAGTACCGGCTGAGGCGCGAGGGCCATAACCTGCGCGTGTACGTTCCGTTCGGGACCCACTGGTATCCGTATCTGATGCGACGCCTCGCCGAGCGCCCCGCCAACATCGCGTTCATCACCACGAACATTCTCAAAGAATGGACGACACGACGTTAGGCGGTTACCAGGAAGTACACGGGCGTCCGCCGGCGTTCGGTGCGGCGGACGGCCAGGCGTACTCCGTCGATACCTTTGCCGACGACCTGGCCGAGCCCGGCCGGTACGGTGCAGCGTTGCTCTTTGTCCGTTGGGGCGAAGGAGAAAGACCCGTCGGCCACCTGGAAACCGATTACCTCGCCTTCGGCGCAACGCCGGACGAAGCCCTCGCACCGGTTCTGGCCTTGACGCTGGAGCAGGTGAAGGCCCATCTCGATCGGTGCGTCGCGGGGACCAGCGCATGACTCCCACGAGCGGCGTCGTGTTGTCGCGCACCGCCGGCGGCTATCGCGTTCACACTGATGCCGGGGAAATCACCGCCTCACTCCGTGGCAAGCTGAAGTACAAGGACTCAGATCGCGTCGTTCCGGGCGACGTCGTCGTCCTCGAGGGATCGACGATCGCCGAGATCCGCCCGCGCCGGTCGGTACTCGCGCGTCGAGCGGCGCAGGGCAGCAGCGGCGCGGGTCCCCGGCGCGCTCAGCCGGTGGCGGCCAACGTAGATCAAGTGATCGTCGTGAGCTCGGCCCGTGATCCGGAGCCCAGCCCCAGGATGATCGATCGTTTCCTGGTGATCGCCGAAGCGAACGGCCTTCCGGCGGCGGTCGTGCTCAACAAGATCGAGCTTGACCGCTCGATCGAGGAAACCTTGGCGCGCCGCTTCAAGACCGCCAGCTATCAACTGCTCGCAACGTCAGTGAAGGCGGAGGAAGGCCTCCCCGCGCTGCGCGATTTGTTGCGCGGTCGGCACTCGGTCTTTACGGGAGCGTCGGGCGCGGGAAAATCGAGTCTGCTCAATGCCCTCGAGCCTGGGCTCAAGCTGCGAGTCGGCGCGATCAGCGAGAAGTGGCGGACCGGCAAGCACACAACCACTGCCGCAGAGTTGGTGCCTGTTGCCGGCGTCGGTTACGTCGTCGATACTCCCGGACTCCGCGAAATAGGTGCCTGGGGCATCGATCCCAATGAGCTGGGCGCGTGCTTTCCGGAATTCCGGCCGTATCTCGATCAATGTCGCTTCGATAACTGCCGGCATCTCGCCGAGCCGGGCTGCGCCGTGCGGGGCGCACCGGCGGGCGCGATCGATCCCGACCGGTTGGTGTCCTACGAGCGGATCTACGAGGAAGTCAGCGAGCCTTCCTGGTCCAGCGGCCGGCGTCGCGGGCGTTGACCTTGGCCATCATCTGCGCGAACGCGTCGTCGAGATCGATGTGCTGCGAGTTGGCAATGCAGATCACGACGAAGAGAATGTCCGCCAGCTCCATCGAAATCGATCCGGGCGGCTCGCCGGGTTTCTTCGGCTTGGGGCCGAATTGATGATTGACTTCGCGGGCCAGCTCGCCGATTTCTTCAGCGAGGCGCGCCACGTTGGCGAGCGGCGTGAAATAGCCCTGCTCGAACTGGCCGACCCATTGATCGACCGCTTGTTGCGCCTCACGAAAGCTCATGGCTGACCTCGTCGCGCCGTTTCGGGGTGAGCGGTACGCCGCTGTCGAGCGCCTCAGCTCGCTGATCGCGCCGCCCTATGACGTCATCGATCAGGCCGAGCGGGCGCGGTACGCGGCGCTCGCCGCAGAGAATATCGTGCACGTGATGCTGCCGGAAGCGCCGCCGGGCGGTCCGGACGGCGATCGCTACCGCCTCGCCGCCGAACGGCTCGCCGGCTGGCGCGCGAAAGGCGTGTTGCGGCGCGACCCTCAACCGGTGCTGTATGTGCTCGCGCAGGACTTCACATTACCGACGGGTGAGCGGCTCACCCGGCGCGGCGTCTTTCATGCGCGCCACGGCGACCAACATCGAATCGATCTTCCTGCTCGCGCCGGACCGCGACCGCGCGCTCGCGAATGCGGTGGCCAGTGTTTCGCAGGGAAAGCCGGATGCGACGGCCGAGCTGAATGGTGTGGGAATCCGGCTGTGGATCGTGCGTGACGTATCCCGTTTCCCGTTTCCCGTTTCCCCGCTCTACATCGCTGACGGCCATCACCGCTACGAAACGGCGAGCGCGTATGCGCTCGAGAATCCCGCCGCCGATCGCGTGCTCGCGCTGATCGTGTCGGCGCACGATCCCGGACTCGCCGTGCTCCCGACCCATCGGGTGATCTTCGGAACGGGGCGTGACGTGGAGCGCATGCTGCCCCGGTGGCGCGAGTGGTTCGAGGTGCAGCCGCTCGCGGCGGACCGCGATCCGGTGGGCGCGCTCGCGTCAATCGGCAAGGGCCGCACCGCGTGTCTCGTGGCAGATCGCTCGCAGATCCTCGCGCTCCTGCTCAAGCCGCGTGCGCTGCCCGACCGGCTGCCGAGCCTGTCGCAGAGCACCGCGGTGCGCGATCTCGATGTCGCCCAGATCGAGTCCTTGGTCGTGAAAGAAGTCCTCGGCGCAGGCATGTCGACGCCGATAGTCCGCTACGTGGCGGACGCGAACGAAGCGTTGGGCATGGTCCAGCATGGCGGCGCGGCGGTGGCGGTATTGCTCAACCCGACGAAGGTCGAACAAGTCTTCGCGGTGGCGGACGCCGGCGACGTGATGCCGCCGAAGTCGACGTACTTCGTTCCGAAGGTGCCGAGCGGCCTAGTCCTGCGGCCCTTGTAGGTCGGACGGTCGGACGGTTGGACGGTTGGACGGTCAATACTGGAGGTTTTATGGCGCTGCATGGGAAACGAATTCTCTTTCTGGCAGGCCCTCTATACGAAGATCTTGAGCTATGGTATCCGAAGATCCGACTTGAGGAGGAGGCGGCGACGACAGTCGTCGCAGGAATTGGTGAGAAGACGTATCAGGGTAAACGAGGATATCCGGTGACTGTCGATTCCCAGGTTGACCAAATTGAGTCTGCAGATTTTGACGGACTCGTCATTCCGGGAGGCTTCGCCCCGGATCAGCTTCGTCGCTTTGACATAGTCCTGCAGCTAACTCGAGAGATATACCAAGCGGGCAAACCTGTCGCATTCATATGTCATGCTGGTTGGGTACCGATCTCCGCGAAGATTCTGAAGGGAAAACGAGCGACCAGCGTTCGTGCCATCAAGGACGACATGGAAAACGCTGGGGTGCTGTGGGAAGACAGTGCCGTCGTAGTTGATGGCAATCTTATTTCCTCCCGGACACCGGCTGATTTGCCGCAATTCTGTCGCGCCTTGATTCAGGCGCTCGAGCGCGGTCCCCAAGACTGACGCTAGGCTGTCCGACCGTCCGACGGCCCTATAGTTTTTCCGCATGAGTCCACGGCCGCGACAACAGATTCTCGACAACCTCGACGCGGTCTACCGTGAGGCCTACGATCGCGCCAAGGAGCTGAAGGACGAGCGCCGCATGGCCGACCTCGACGCCGCCTACCAACGCGAGCAGCTGCTCCTCGAGGTCTTGCTAGATATTCGCGACGGGGTCAGTGCG
>QHUF01000188.1 GCA_003221075.1 Gemmatimonadota bacterium | reverse complement strand
GTTCAAAGTTCTCGGGGTCTGGCAACGACCGACGAACATCTTCGAGGTGCCGGGCGCGCCCGAAATCGCGGCGGTGGTGCCGTTCGAAGCGGCGCGCCGCAGTTTCATCATCGACGAGTGGAACAGCCTCATCATTCTCGTAAAGCCGAAGCCGGAGGTCAGCGTCAACCGCGCGATGGATGCCGCCACCGTGACCTTACGGCGGCTGCGCGGCCTGCGCGT
>QHUF01000187.1 GCA_003221075.1 Gemmatimonadota bacterium | reverse complement strand
TCAACACGACGATTCCCCTCGTGCCCGCGGCGATTGCCACCGTCGCCTCGATCCTGGTCGGCCTGGTGTTCGGGATCGCGCCGGCAGCGCGAGCGGCGAAACTCGACCCAGTGGAGGCACTGCGGTATGAATGACGGTCCGACGGCCGGACGGCCCGACGGTCAAACGGTCGACCTGTTGGCGATTGCCGCGCACCGCGATGACGTGGAGCTCACCTGCGGCGGCACGCTCGCCAAGGCTGTAAAGGCCGGTCATCGCGTGGGGATTCTTGATCTCACGCAGGGCGAAATGGGAACGCGCGGTGATGCCGCCACGCGCGCCGCGGAGGCCGAGCGTGCCGCGAAGACGTTGGGGGTGGCCGTGCGGCTCAATGCCGGAATGCGCGATGCCCATCTAACGAATGATGAGACGTCGAGGAAACAAATCGTCGAGTTGATTCGTCGAACGAAACCGAAAGTCGTGATTCTGCCCTTCCCTATCGGTCGACACCCCGATCATCGAATCTCGTCCGAGCTGGCGCGTGATGCGTGCTATCTGGCCGGACTCGCCAAGTACGAACCCGGAAAAGGGGGCGAGGCGTATCGTCCGTTCAAGGTGCTGTATGCGCTCGCCTACCGAGAGGACCCCGTGAAGCCGACGTTCGTCGTGGATATTTCGGAGCTGTTCGAAACGAAGATGGAGGCAATCCGCTGCTATGCGTCGCAGTTCACCGGCGCCAAAGCGGCCGGGGAGATCCATCCAACCGGGCAGGATCTGTACGAGTTGATCCGCGTTCAAGCAGCGCACTACGGATCGCTGATCCGCCGCCGGTATGGCGAGCCGTTCTACACGAGCGAGACGCAGGAAGTGGATGACGTGCTGCAGCTTGGCGTCCAGTCCATGTAGTTGGTAGATTGCGCCTTCCATGACCAAGCGCATCACCTATCTCGACAACGCCGCGACGACTCCGGTGCGGCCAGAGGTGCTGGAGGCGATGCTTCCCTATCTCGGGAAGGAAGCCTTCGGCAACCCCTCCTCCGCCCATCGCTTCGGGCGGGCGGCGCGCGCGGGCCTCGAAGAGGCGAAGCGCGCGGTCGCCGGGGCGGTCGGCGCCGAGCCCAATCAGGTGGTGTTCACCTCCGGCGGCACAGAAGCGGACAACCTCGCGATCATCGGCGCGGCGCTCGCGGCCAAGGGTCGCGGCGGTCCGTTCCGCGTCGCCGTCTCCGCCACGGAGCACAAGGCGGGGCTCGCCGCGGCACATGCCGTGAAGCACCTGGGCGGCGACGAGATCATTCTCCCGGTCACCGCCTCGGGGCAGGTCGACGCCGAGGCGCTCGCCAAGGCGTTGGAGCACGGCGTCGCGATCGTGAGCGTGATGTGGGTCAATAACGAAATCGGCACGGTGCAGCCCGTGGCCGACCTGGCCACGCGATGTCGCGAGGCCGGCGTCCTGTTTCACTCGGACGCCGTCCAGGCATTCGGGAAGGTTCCGGTATCGCTCCGCGACGTCGATTGCACCCTCCTCACCATCTCCGGCCATAAGATCGGCGCTCCCAAGGGCGTCGGCGCGCTGATCGTGCGCGACCGCAAGGCGGTCGAGGCGATCATCCACGGCGGCGGTCAGCAATTCGGGATTCGACCCGGTACCGAGAATGTGCCCGGCATCATTGGGTTGGGTGTCGCGGCCCGTTTGGCCGCCGAGGAGCAGCAGAGCCTGGCCACACGGCTGCACGAGCTGCGCGACGAGCTGGAACGACGCCTGGTTGCGATCGTTCCGGATGCGGTGATCAACGGCTGGCAGGGGAAGCGCGCACCGCACATTTCGAACGTGTCGATTCCCGGAACCGACAGCGAAGCGCTGCTGATGCACCTCGACCTCGCCGGGATCGCCTGTTCGTCTGGATCCGCCTGCAGCACCGGAGCCGTCGAGCCGTCGCATGTGCTCACGGCGATGGGCGTGCCGCGCGAGTTGGGCGTCGCGGCGCTGCGATTCTCCTTCGGTAAGGACAGCACGCTGGAGGATGTGGAGGCGGTCTCCGCTGCGCTCCCCAAGATCGTTGAGAAGGTGAGGTCCCTATCCGCTGTTCTGCATCGATGATGTCGGACGGTCGGACGGTCGGATGGCCTGACGGTCGGAAGGGCCGAATTCTTGTCGCAATGTCGGGTGGCGTAGACTCATCCGTTGCCGCTGCCCTACTTGTCGAACAGGGCTACGAGGTCATCGGCGCGACGATGAAGCTGTTCTGTTACGGCGACAGCGTGCCGGATCGTCCCTGCTGCTCCCTCGACTCGATCACCGACGCGAAGCTGGTCGCGCACAAGCTCGGCATTCCGCACTACGTCCTCAATCTCGAGGACCGATTCGGGCACGACGTGATCGAGAACTTCGTGTCCGAGTACGCGCGCGGGCGGACGCCGATCCCCTGCGTGCGCTGTAACTCCTTCACCAAGTTCCGCGACTTCCTCTATCATGCGGATGCCCTCGACTGCGATGCGATTGCGACCGGGCATTACGCGATTGCGGACCGGGGCGCGCTGTTTCGCGGCCGCGACCGGCAGAAGGATCAGTCGTACTTTCTGTGGGGAATCGATCGCGCCGTGGTGCCCCGCATGCTGACGCCCGTCGGCGATCTCACCAAGGAGCAGACGCGGACCGTGGCGCGGCGGCTAGGATTGGTGACCGCGGACAAGCAGGAATCGGTGGAGATCTGCTTCGTCCCTGACGACAACTATGTGGCGGTGCTCGAGCGGCATCTTCCCACCGGCGCGCCCGCGCTCGCGCCGGGTCCCCTCGTCACGACGAACGGGACCGTCATCGGCGAGCACGACGGCTTCGCGCGCTACACCGTCGGCCAGCGCCGGGGGCTGGGGCTGCCCGGTGGCTCGAGCGAGCCGCTCTACGTGATCGCCATTCGACCCGAGACACGTGAGGTCGTCGTCGGATCGGGCGCGGAGTTGTTGGGACACGACGTGTCACTCGAAGAGGTCAACTGGCTCGCCGATCCGCTCTCGGCAGGTGACGCTGTGTGGGTGCAATGCCGCTATCGCGCGCGTGCCGTGCCCGGCACGATTGCTGCGCAGGCGGACGACCGCATCGCGCTGCGGCTCGCTGAGCCGGTCCGGGCGATCGCACCAGGGCAATCGGGCGTGCTGTACGACGCCAACGATCGATTGCTCGGCGGTGGCGTAATCGCCTAGCCTGGTGAAGCGTGCGGGAGGTCACAGCGCCTCCGTTCGCCGCGCGTGCAGAATTCAGGTTCGCCCCCACAATTCCTCTTGGAGGTAGTATGCGGTTGCTCCTTCGTGCCGGAGTCGTGCTCGGCTTGGCGGCGGCGGCAGCGTGCGGTAAAGACGCGCCGTCCCCGGTCGACTTCAACGATCCGGCTGCGGTTTCGGCCAATCTCTCATCGGTTGACTCCGCGTTCGATAGCGACGTCTTCCGCAGCTTCTCCACTGCTTCGATCATGCTCGATATCGCGACCGCACCAGCGTTTCGTCCAGCGGCGACGCTGACCGAGATGCTGCAGCCCAAGCTGGCCCGGACGGGCGCCCGCATGTTCCTCCCGAGCCTGCGGCAGGCGCAGAAGCTGCAGGCGATGGTGCCGAACCTCAGCATATCCGCCGCGCAGGGCCGCATCATCCCCGACACGATGTATGGTCGGGTCTTCGAGTGGGATACCGCCCTCAACCAGTATCGGTATCAAGGCACGACGGTCGCGAATCTCACGGGCGTCCGCTTCGTGCTCTATGCGACCGGCCTAGACGGGCAGGTCGTCGAGCCGGTGAGTGCGATCGGGACGCTCGACATCATCGATCAGAGCACGCCGACCAAGCTGCAGTTGCAGATTCTGGTCAAAGGTGGGGCGACGACGTATGTCGACTACACGGCGTCGTTCACCAGCGGTGTAACCTCCGCCAGTGCGACCGTTTCGGGCACGATCACGAACGGGCTGAGCGGGGGCGATAACAAGACGCTCTCGTTCGATGAGACGCTTTCAGTCAACGCCGGTGGTGCCAATGTCCAGGCGACGTTCGTGCTGAACAACCCGGCAATCACGCTGATGCTCAACGAATCATTGGCCTTCAATGACCCGGACATCATCATCAACGCCGATTTCCGCCTGATTCAGAACGGCGAGACGATCCGGGCGGTGGGCCACATCACGGTCAACAATCTGAGCGGCGCGCTCACCGTCAGCGTCACGGTGTACGTGGACGGCCACCCGGTGGCGTCGATCAGCGGTGACCCAACCAATCCCGCGACGCAGTGGGTCGATGCGGGCGGGGAGCCGCTGACGGTAGCAGACCTGGCGGCGCTCGCGGATCTGTTCGACGCGTTCGAGAACTTCGGGGATACCGTCACAAACCTGTTCGCCCCGGCCGGAACGTTCACCGGGTTGTAATCGCGCAATAGCAAGACCGACTCCCCGTCCGGCTCTGGCCGGGCGGGGAGTTTTGCTTTATTACCTACAGGTGCCCCGTCGACTCACCAGCTCCTGAGGCTCCCCATGCCCACTCGCCGTCGCTTTCTCGGTTCGCTGTTCGCCGCCACGGCCACGCTTCCCGCTCTGAAGAGTGACGCGCTGGCACGCATCCTCCCAGCCACGCGGCATGTCGACGGCCGGAGACCCGAGGACGTCGCGCAGGACGAGGACTTCTGGCGTGAGATCCAGGCGGCGTTCGACATCGATCGCGGGATGATCAACCTGAACAACGGCGGCGTCGCGCCGTCGCCTCGCGTCGTGAACGCCGCATTCCAGCGCTACCTCGCCGTGTCGAACCAGGCGCCCGCGATCACGATGTGGGCCTGGATCGAATCGTGCAGCTCGGCTTACCGCTGCAGCGCGGCGACGAGGTCCTGACGACCACGCAGGACTACCCGCGCATGATCACCACGTGGAAGCAGCGCGAGCGGCGCGACGGCATCGTGCTGAAGCAGATCACCTTTCCGGTGCCGCCGCCATCGCAGGAGGATCTGGCGCGACGAGTCGAAGCCGCGATCACACCGCGCACCAAAGTAATCCACGTCTGCCACATCACGAACCTCACCGGGCAGATCTTCCCGGTGAAGCAGATCTGCCAGCTGGGCCGCGCGCGCGGCATCGAAGTGATCGTGGATGGAGCGCACGCGTACGCGCATTTCCCGTTCAACCGCGACGAGCTGGACTGCGATTACTACGGGACGAGTCTCCACAAGTGGCTCACCGCGCCGATCGGCACGGGGTTCCTGTACGTGCGCCGAGCGAAGATTGCGAAGCTCTGGCCGATGATGGCGGCCCCGCCGGAGATGAACGACAACATCCGCAAGTTCGAGGAGATCGGCACGCACCCCGCGGCCAATCACAACGCGATCGTCGAAGCGCTCGATTTTCTGGACGGCATCGGCCCCGAGCGCAAGGCGGAGCGGCTGCGCTTCCTGCGCGACCGCTGGGCCAAACGGCTGGAGCGCGTGCCCGGCGTGAAACTACTCACCCCGTACGACCCGGCGCAGTCGTGCGGTCTCGCCTCGTTTACGCCCGGCCAGCTCGACGTCGGCAAGCTCGCGGGCTTCATGTTCGACCGGCACCGTATCATCGTCACGCCGATCGCGCACCCCGAGTTCAACTGCCTCCGGATCACGCCGAACGTCTACACGACGTTGGCGGAGGTCGACCGCTTTGCGGACGTGATGGAGGATGTGCTCCGCAAAGGACTGCCGACGTCCTAGGGGAGCAGAGCCACGATCCGCAGCGGCCCGCCGCTGCCGCCTGTGATCTTCATTGGCAGGGCGATGACGTACGCGCCGGTGACCGGCAGCTGCTCGATGTGGGCGACGTTCTCGAACGCCGGGATGTTCGCCGCGAACAGGCGGCGATGCACGCCGTAATTCTTCGATTGGCCGTAATCGATGCTCGGCGTATCGATCCCCACCGCGCCCACGCGGCGCCGCGCCAGCTCGCGCGCGGCATCGAGGCTCAGACCCGGGAAGTGCAGCTCCGGGACGGCCGCCGCACCCATTTTTGTGGTGCCGAGGTAGCGAGCGCGATCGGGCCAGCGAGTCCCCCAACCCGTCCGAATCAACACGATGGTACCCTCCGGGATCGCGCCGTGCGCGCTCTCCCATGCCCTGATATCGGACGGTAGCACGCGATAATCCCTACTCGAGTCCGCCTGGTGGCTCACGTCGATAACGACTGCGGATCCCATGAGCTGCGAGAGCGGGACCTGATCGGTCGTGTGCTTGCCTTGGCCAAAATGGGCCGGCGCATCGAGATGTGTGCCCCCGTGCTCAGCGGCCGCGAAGTTGTTGGCGGCGTAGTACCAGCCGCCCGGCGTGCGCTGCGCTGAGACGACGGTAAGGTGAAAGGGTTGCGCCGTCGGCCAGTAGATGGTAGTCGAGTCGAACGCATAGCTGAGATCGACCCATTGCCCCTCGGAGAGACGCGAGGCGAGGGACGGCTGGCACGCCGCGACGAGCAGCAGCAGGGGAAGAGCGATCGACAGGCGACGCATGTGGTCTCCGGAGAGCCAAGTTGGGTTGCAAGTGTACGCTGGTTCATTAAAGTTGCCAGCATGAAATCCATCCTCTGGGTCGTGCTGATCTGCCTCATCGTCGCGTGCGGCTCCGGCTCCGACAAGTCGGGCCAGACCGTGAATCGCGACACGCTTACCGAGCGCCAAAAGGACAGCATCCTGGCGAACTCGAAGATCCCCAACGCCCGCGCGGTGGGACGCGCGATGAACGCGGCCGACTCGATGAGCGCGCGCATCCGGGCCAGCGACACCGTCGCGAGGGATACCACGGAGTTCTAATGCGCGCCGTGATGTGCGGCGTGGTCCTCGTGGTCGCGGCGTGTGGACCTCCCAACCCCTGCTCCGGTCATCAGTTCGACCGTCTGCGCCGCTACTCCCTGCCCTACGTCGGCCACTGGGTGGTCGCGCGCGGCGACACGCTGACGTTCCCCACTGCACCCGGCATGAGCGATCGCTTCCGCCTGGGCGACATCACGCTCGATACCGCCACCGTGGTCGTCGGTCGCGAGTGCGTGTTCCGCGGCCGGATCGTGTTTCGCGCGCCGCGTGCCGAGACACTCACCGTGACCTGGTTTGGCCAGCCGGAGCAGGCGATCGTCAGCGGCTGGCCCGCCGACGTCGGGCCCTTTGCGGGTCTCTCCCTCGCCTGGGCGGGGCGGGATTCGCTGAGCGGATCGATTCTGCTCGACTCCAAGCTAGGCGTACAGGCGCGTCCGGGCATGACGGCCCGGTTCGTCGCGGGGCGCGCCTAGCGGTTATCTTCCGCTCCATGAGAGGATTCCTGGTCAGACTGCTTATCACCGCCCTGGGACTGTGGGTCGCCGATCAACTGCTCCCCGGCATCGTGATCACAGGTACCGGTGCCCTGATCGTGTCCGCCTTGCTGCTCGGCGTCGTGAACGCCGTCATCCGGCCGATTCTCCTGATCCTCACGCTGCCGCTGACGGTGCTGACACTCGGGCTCTTCATCCTGATCGTGAACGGCATCTCGCTGGGAGTCGTCGCCTGGCTCGTTCCGGGCTTTCACATCGCCGGATTGTGGTCGGCGACGCTCGGCGCCGTCATCGTCGGCCTGACGAGCTGGGCGGCTTCGGCGTTCGTCGGCGGGTCGGGACGGATCGAGCGCATGCGACGCGTGGAGGT
>QHUF01000186.1 GCA_003221075.1 Gemmatimonadota bacterium | reverse complement strand
CGCGCGGTGCCGCCGGCTGGTGAGCAGCTGCGTCATGGCGCCGAACAGACTGAGGACCGCCGCCCAAAAGAGCAGGCTGCCCTCCTGTCCCGAGTACAGCGCGGACCACAGGTAGAACGTCGGGAGATTGCGGCTCGTGCGTCCTGCGACGTATTGGAGACTGAAGTCGTGACGGAAGATTGCAACTTCGAGCGAGATCACTGCGACGAGTAGCGCGCCGAACAGCGCCACCGTCGCATTGCGCGCGCTTTGCTGCAGGTCGGGGCGCTGGTGCGCGCCGCCGACGAATCCGGTGATCGCTCCCCACAGGCCGACCAGGAAGGCGAGCCACAGGGAGAGTTGGCCGAGCAGACCCATTTACGCCTTGGGAACGGCTTCGTAGCGCGACCCGCACTTGGCGAGCACGTTGGTCGCGTGGATCACACCGTCTTTTTGGAGTCGCCCTTCGACGACGACCTCGACCGAGTCGGTGAAGGTGTCGGGAGGCAGGCCTTTGAAGATGACGGGGTAGTTGACGGTCCCGTCCGTAATGTGAAAGCGCAGCGTCTGGGTCGCGATCTCTTTGGACACCGTGCCCGGCACCACACGCGCGCCGACTTTCAGACCGAGATCATAGAACGATGGGTCGGCCGAAGCGCGCTGCGCCAGCTCGCTGGGGGTCAGGAAATACTGTCCCGTCTGCTTGATCCCCGCCGCCATGAGATAGCCGACGGAGCCGATAATCAGCACCGCGCCAAGCGCGAACTTCGTGCCAGCCTTCATGGCTGAATTATACCACCCCGTTCTCAGCACGTTGTAACGCCCACCACACCGCATCGCGTGCAGTCTCCACTCGCGGAATATCGAGTGTGTTCCTGAAGGAATCGTGAAGACCAACCACCGGCTTCCCGATGCGCTGGGCGAGTGCAATCTCTGACAAGGTTCCCACGCCCCCGCCAATCGCAATGAGTGCCTGCGCGGTCCGGACGATCAGAAAGTTCCGCATCTCGCCAAGCCCCGTCGCGAGCGGGATGTCGATAAAGGCGTTCGCCGCGGCGGGATCCGCTCCCGGTAAGATGCCGACCGTCGTGCCGCCGTTTGCCTTCGCGCCTCGCGCTACCGCCTCCATCACGCCGCCCAGACCGCCGCACACGAGGACCGCGCCCCGCTCTGCCAGCAACCGCCCCGTCTCCTCGGCGACGGCCGTTTCTTCCGTTGTACAGGCACTGCCGCCAATCACCGCGATGATCGGCTTCATCCGGCCCAGTGCAACGCCGTCTGGACGGCGCGGTGCCATTCGGCGGCGCGCGCCTGCACGGCCCGCCGCCCCGCACCTGGCGCGAACTTCGTAAACAGACGGCCGGCGAGAAAGTCGTCGGCGGTTTTCCAGAGGCCGGCGCCGAGGCCGGCGAGACCCGCGGCGCCGAGCGCGGTCGTCTCGACAAGATCCGGCCGCGCCACGGTCACGCCCAGCACGTCGGCCTGGAACTGCATGAGCCAATCGTTGGCGGCAGCGCCGCCGTCCACGAGCAGGCTGGAAAGTCTGAGTTTGGCGTCCGCCAGCATTGCGTCGAGCACGTCTTTCGTGCTGAACGCCATCGCCTCGAGCGCGGCGCGGACGAGGTGCGCGCGGCTGCTGCCGCGCGTGAGCCCGACGATCGTACCGCGCGCATTGGGCTCCCAGTGCGGAGCGCCCAGTCCAACGAACGCGGGAACGAAGTACACGCCGCCGGTATCGTCGACGCTCCGCGCCATGGGCTCCGACTCGGCGGCTTTGGCGATGATGCCCAGTCCGTCGCGCAGCCACTGCATCGCCGCGCCGGCGATGAAGACGCTGCCCTCGAGCGCGAACACCGGCTCGCCGCGCGGACCACAGGCGAGCGTCGTGAGGAGACCGCGCTTGGAGTTGGCGCGGCGCTTCCCGGTGTTGAGCAGCAGAAACGCGCCGGTGCCATAGGTGTTCTTCGCCTTTCCGGGTTGCCAGCAGCCCTGACCGAACAGCGCGGCCTGCTGATCTCCCGCTACGCCGCTGATCGGCAGCTCCGTGCCGAAATGCTCCGCCGCTGCCGTTCCGAAGTCGCCGCTCGAATTGCGTACTTCGGGTAGGGCGTCGCGCGGCACCCCGAATAGTTTCAGCAGGTCTTTGTCCCATGCGCGCTTGCCGATGTCGTACAGCATGGTGCGAGACGCGTTGGTATGATCGGTCGCGAATGTCCGACCGTTTGTGAGCCGGTAGATCAGCCACGTGTCGATCGTGCCGAAGACGACGTCGCCGTCCTTCGCGCGCGTGCGGAGTCCCTTCACGTGGTCGAGCAGCCACTCGATCTTGGTCGCGGAGAAGTACGGATCGAGCACGAGCCCGGTGCGCGCGCGCACCAGCGGTTCCTTCTTTTGTTTTTTGAGCTGCGCGCAGCGCGCCGACGTGCGGCGGTCCTGCCACACAATCGCGCGATGGACGGGGTGCCCGGTGTCGCGCTCCCACGCGCACACCGTCTCGCGCTGGTTCGTGATGCCAATGGCGTCGGGCGTCACGTGCGCCTGGCGGATGGCCTCCCGCGCCGCCTCGATGGTGACGCGCAGGATCTCCTCGGCGTCGTGCTCGACCTCTCCGGGCGATGGGAAGTGCTGGGTGAATTCGCGATAGCCGCGGCCGAGCACGCGGCCTGCGTCGCTCAGGACAAGCGCGGTTGAGCCGGTGGTTCCCTGATCGAGCGCGAGGACAGCCGTCATGGGTCAGACTCCGAGAACGGGGGTTGGACAAGACCGCGATCAGTGATGAATCCGGTCACGTAGCGCGCTGGTGTGACATCAAAAGCCGGATTCAACGCCGCCGCGCCCTCGGGTGCTATAGGACGGCCCGCCATGACCGTCACCTCTCCCGGCGCGCGCTGCTCGATCGGGATGAGATCGCCGTCGGGCAGAGAGGAATCGACGGTGGACCAGGGCGCGGCGCAATAGAACGGCACGCCATGGTGGCGCGCCACCACCGCCAGGCCATAGGTGCCGATCTTGTTCGCGAAGTCGCCATTAGCGCAGATCCGGTCGGCCCCGACGAGTACGACGTCCACCTTGGCCTGCCGCATCAGGGTGGCGGCAGCAGCGTCAGTGATCAACGTGCACGGGATCCCGGCGTGCACCAACTCCCACATCGTGAGGCGCGAGCCCTGGAGCAGGGGCCGTGTCTCGTCTACGTAGACATGCACCTTGCGCCCCTGCTCGTGCGCCAGATAAATCGGGGCGAGAGCCGTCCCGATCCCCCCGGTTGCCAGAGCGCCGGTATTGCAGTGTGTCAAGACATTCGCCCCATCGGGGAGAATCGTGAGACCATGCTCACCGATGCGCCGGCACATTGCGCGATCGTCTTCCCAGATGGCTGTCGCCTCCGCATGCAGTCGCTCCCACACGACCGCACCATCGCCGAGCGTCGATTGCGCTACACCCGCCATCCGATGCAGCGCCCACCGCAGATTGATCGCCGTCGGCCGAGTGTTGGCGAGCAGATCGGAGAGCTCCGCGACGCGCGCGAGGAACTCGCTTCGCGGGGCGGTCCGGATGTCGCGCGTGCCGACCACGAGGCCCATCGCGGCGGCGATGCCGATCAGCGGCGCGCCGCGCACCTGCAGCTGCCGGATCGCCTCAGCGACCGACTCGGCGCTTTCCAGATCGCGGGTGATTTCTGCCTCCGGTAGCGCTCGCTGATCAATGATCCGGACTGCACCGCTCGGAGACCACGATATCGCTTGGATGGGCACGGCGTGAACCTAATGCTGGGACATGCAAAAACTAGGCAACAGACGCAGCAGCGGACGCACAGGCATTCGTCAACCGGACCACCCTCGCGGGGGTTGTCCCGATGACCGTGGCCGGTGCGTCCGCGGTGCGTCTCTAGACTAGCTTTTGCATGTCCCCGCTTTAGGATATGTCGCCATGACCTACCAGACTCTCCTCCTCGAGATTCGCGACGCCATCGCTTTCGTCACAGTGAATCGTCCCGACAAGCTGAATGCCTTGAACGATCAGGTGATGCTGGAGCTCGGTAAGGCCGCCGAAAGCATCGCGTCCGAGCCGGAGATCCGGGGGGCAATTCTCACGGGTGCGGGCCCGAAATCGTTCGTCGCGGGCGCGGACATCGGCGATCTCGCACGGCAGGGGCCCTTCGACGGCAAGGCACGCGCGCAGCGCGGGCAGCGCGTGCTGCGGCGACTCGAGACCTGCGGCAAGCCGGTCATCGCCGCGGTCAACGGATTCGCACTCGGCGGCGGCTGCGAGCTGGCGATGGCGTGCCACATCCGTATCGCCAGCGAGAACGCGAAGTTCGGACAGCCCGAGGTAAAACTGGGAATCGCACCCGGCTACGGCGGCACGCAACGCCTCCCTCGGCTGGTGGGCAAAGGCGTGGCACTACAACTGATTCTTACCGGGGAAATGATCGACGCCCAGGAAGCCTACCGGATCGGACTCGTCAACAAGGTCGTGCCGGCCGCCGATCTGCTCGCTGAATCCGAGAAGATGATGCGGGGTATCCTCGCGATGGGCCCGCTGGCCGTGCGTCTCGCCATGGAAGCTGTCGATCAGGGCCTGGAGATGACACTCGACCAAGGGCTGCTGCTCGAGGCGAATCACTTCGGACTTCTGGCCGCCACCCAGGACACGAAAGAGGGACTGACCGCATTTCTCGAAAAGCGCTCGGCAAAATTCCAGGGGCGCTAGCCCTGCTGCTCGCCACCGCGTGTCTCGGTGAGCGGGAGCGTCCCGGCCCTCCTCAGCTCTCGTTCACGATCGATGATACCACCGTCACTTCGAGCCGTGCCGACACGATTGCCGGAATGGTTCTCGCCCAGGACGCCGACGGCATCGATTCGGTGTGGGTGGCAGCGGGATCGCTGGAATGGGCCGACGACGGTGGCCTCCGCCAGGCCATCAGCACGCGTTACAGGCTGATCATCCCGTCCGGTACCCAGCCGGGCACGCAGATTCGGGTGTCGCTTCGGGCACGCGATGCAGCCGGTTTTGAGGCCCAGCGGGACACCTACGTCGTGGCTGTACCGTAACTTCCGCCACAGCCTTAACTGTTGACAGGACAATGACTTCCGTGTATTTTAAGGCTGTGACTGATCGTCTCAATCGCCCCCCAAAAAGCCGTCCTGTTGCAGTCGCCGAGGCACTCGAAGGCTACCTGAAACGGGCCGGTTTGGCGCGCCGGGTGGGTCAGGCGCAGATGATTCCCGATTGGCCGGGGCTTGTTGGGCCTCAGATCGCGGCCGTCGCCACGCCTGAG